>NZ_JAKJTA010000042.1:0-791 GCF_050337555.1 Vibrio profundum | reverse complement strand
ATGATACGTGCTTATGCACGTGGGTTTCCCCATTCGGAAATCGTAGACTCAAGTGGCTTTTACTGCCTAATCTACGCTTATCGCAAGTTAATACGTCCTTCATCGCCTCTGACTGCCAAGGCATCCACCGTGTACGCTTAGTCACTTAACCATACAACCCAAAAGGGTCTTTATGTATGGCAAACAACCAAGGTTAGTGCTGTCTCATTATTTGAATGAGCGAGACAGCTTAGTTTGGTCTGTTTAAAACAAACGCAAACTACGATTTTGCCGGACTCAAATATTAAATAACCTCGTTAAAGGTCATTTCCAAGAACACTTGAATGTGTGTTGGTACCTAATTTCTTAACGAAACTAGGATTTGAGAACTTTTAAAATTTGAATAACATCAATCAAATGTTATTCGTCAGCTTTCCAAATTGTTAAAGAGCATAGAGACTTCATAATGAAGTAACCATTTTAAAGGACACTTTATTTAAACGTGCTTAAAGATGGTATCCCGTAGGGGAGTCGAACCCCTGTTACCGCCGTGAAAGGGCGGTGTCCTAGGCCTCTAGACGAACGGGACACTATTGTTGAAGAACTTGGGAGTTCTTCGTCTCTTTACTTTCTAAACCGTATCAATCTGTGTGGGTACTCATCGTAATAATCATCGTATAAGGAGGTGATCCAGCCCCAGGTTCCCCTAGGGCTACCTTGTTACGACTTCACCCCAGTCATGAACCACAAAGTGGTGAGCGTCCTCCCCGAAAGGTTAAACTACCCACTTCTTTTGCAGCCCACTCCCATGG
>NZ_JAKJTA010000041.1:0-850 GCF_050337555.1 Vibrio profundum | reverse complement strand
GCCCTAGGGGAACCTGGGGCTGGATCACCTCCTTATACGATGATTATTACGATGAGTACCCACACAGATTGATACGGTTTAGAAAGTAAAGAGACGAAGAACTCCCAAGTTCTTCAACAATAGTGTCCCGTTCGTCTAGAGGCCTAGGACACCGCCCTTTCACGGCGGTAACAGGGGTTCGACTCCCCTACGGGATACCACTTCTTTTTTAGAAGTACAGTGGGTCGTTAGCTCAGCTGGTAGAGCAGTTGACTTTTAATCAATTGGTCGCAGGTTCGAATCCTGCACGACCCACCATTCTTTCACCACGAAGGAATTCAAACTAAATGTGGGCGATTAGCTCAGTTGGGAGAGCACCTGCCTTACAAGCAGGGGGTCACTGGTTCGAGCCCGGTATCGCCCACCACTCTCTAACTATTTTTGGATGTAAAAAAACCAAACCACTTCAAATTGAATGTGGTTGATTTTGTATCTCTGAGAATCGTTAGAAAGTGTGAAAAACACTTCGCTCTTTAACAATTTGGAAAGCTGACGAATAACATTTGATTGATGTTATTCAAATTTTAAAAGTTCTCAAATCCTAGTTTCGTTAAGAAATTAGGTACCAACACACATTCAAGTGTTCTTGGAAATGACCTTTAACGAGGTTATTTAATATTTGAGTCCGGCAAAATCGTAGTTTGCGTTTGTTTTAAACAGACCAAACTAAGCTGTCTCGCTCATTCAAATAATGAGACAGCACTAACCTTGGTTGTTTGCCATACATAAGACCCTTTTGGGTTGTATGGTTAAGTGACTAAGCGTACACGGTGGATGCCTTGGCAGTCAGAGGCGATGAAGGACGTATTAA
>NZ_JAKJTA010000040.1:0-920 GCF_050337555.1 Vibrio profundum | reverse complement strand
AGCGTTAGATGTTGTGTATTCCTTTTCCGAGGGTTGGGCTTGATGCCACCAGTCTCCCGTAGGACCGTGAATACGGTACCAGGAGCAGCATTTAAAATACGACCAATATCGCTAAAGCCTGTCCCCTGTTTCCACAGCCTGAATACTAAATCCTTTTCGTCTTGGGTAAATGTACGTTTTTCTCGTTTCATCATTCGTGTCCATGCAAATCAGTAGTTTAGTAAAACTGTTGCAATGACCACTTGAACCTACAGCGGCCTTTTTTACGATTTCTAACTCTTCTGCTTGTTCGGCCAACTGCCTTTTGAGCTTAGCGTTCTCAACAGCTAATTCTTTTCCCGTAGGCTGGTACTCGTATTCCCTTTTGCTGCTTTACGCCAACCGTAGATCTGAGATTCATGTAAGGAAAGTTGCCTTGCTGCCGCAGCCACACCGACTTTCTCTGCCAGTTTCAGGGTTTCCGCATTAAATTCAGAAGAATGAAGTATACGTTTCTTTTTGCTTTTCATGGTTCACCTCGTTAGTAATTGTACTCACTTAACTCAGTGTCCAAAACTGTTGGTACGGATCACCCATCTGTTGGTAATTGACCTAGACTATATCAATGCTTCATGCATAAAAGGGCGTTGTTGCCCAAATCGATTGAACCTTTTTCCATCCTTACGATCTGATCTTTTGAGAATGATTGTTGGGATACAAAAATGGGTAAGTCGAAAGCTAAAATCACGAACTGGAGAGCATACAACCAAGCACTCTGTCAGCGTGGCGGGGTTACTTTTTGGATTGACGATTCAGCGGTGAAAGCCTGGAAATGTATGACCCATCACGGCAAGCGAGGTCGAGGGTTTCAATACACCGACACGGCGATTGAAACCGCCCTAATGATAAAAGGTATCTTCTCTCTCCCGCTTCGTGCTCTT
>NZ_JAKJTA010000039.1:0-924 GCF_050337555.1 Vibrio profundum | reverse complement strand
GCCCTAGGGGAACCTGGGGCTGGATCACCTCCTTATACGATGATTATTACGATGAGTACCCACACAGATTGATACGGTTTAGAAAGTAAAGAGACGAAGAACTCCCAAGTTCTTCAACAATAGTGTCCCGTTCGTCTAGAGGCCTAGGACACCGCCCTTTCACGGCGGTAACAGGGGTTCGACTCCCCTACGGGATACCACTTCTTTTTTAGAAGTACAGTGGGTCGTTAGCTCAGCTGGTAGAGCAGTTGACTTTTAATCAATTGGTCGCAGGTTCGAATCCTGCACGACCCACCATTTTCAAGCTGGGGCTATAGCTCAGCTGGGAGAGCGCCTGCCTTGCACGCAGGAGGTCTGCGGTTCGATCCCGCATAGCTCCACCATCTTGAATAAGTTCTTGCCACACAGGAACTAAAACTAAATGTGGGCGATTAGCTCAGTTGGGAGAGCACCTGCCTTACAAGCAGGGGGTCACTGGTTCGAGCCCGGTATCGCCCACCATCTTTAAGTATTTTCTCTAGATAGAAAGAATATTTAAAAATGGTTACTTCATTATGAAGTCTCTATGCTCTTTAACAATTTGGAAAGCTGACGAATAACTCTCTATCAACCTTGCGTTGAAGAAGTTATTCAAATTTTAAAAGTTCTCAAATCCTAGTTTCGTTAAGAAATTAGGTACCAACACACATTCAAGTGTTCTTGGAAATGACCTTTAACGAGGTTATTTAATATTTGAGTCCGGCAAAATCGTAGTTTGCGTTTGTTTTAAACAGACCAAACTAAGCTGTCTCGCTCATTCAAATAATGAGACAGCACTAACCTTGGTTGTTTGCCATACATAAGACCCTTTTGGGTTGTATGGTTAAGTGACTAAGCGTACACGGTGGATGCCTTGGCAGTCAGAGGCGATGAAGGACGTATTAA
>NZ_JAKJTA010000007.1:0-270233 GCF_050337555.1 Vibrio profundum | reverse complement strand
TGCGTCCTTAGCTCAGCTGGATAGAGTACCTGGCTACGAACCAGGCGGTCGGAGGTTCGAATCCTCCAGGACGCGCCACTTATTAAAAAGTTAACTATTTATAGTTAACACCCTGCGCGCTCGTAGCTCAGCTGGATAGAGTACCTGGCTACGAACCAGGCGGTCGAAGGTTCGAATCCTTCCGAGCGCGCCATCATTGAAAACCCCGCTATTTTTAGCGGGGTTTTTCTTTATCTATCGCTATATTTCATTTTATCGTTTCTATTCTTCTATTCTTCTATTCTTCTATTCTTCTATTCGTAGATCTCCCAAGTGAAGTGTGATCAAAATTAAAGATCCCACGATAATACTGATGCGTTTAGCGCACTGCCATCTGAGGCCATTGACAAAATCTTACTTTGCCAACTAATTTTTACTTATCCCATTGAGTGCTTTGTATTTAATTACCTTGTTTCTAACTAACCTGTTGTTAATTACTTATTGTTAATTGCCACCACGGTAAGTGTTTCAAGTGACATTTCACTACACTCTATGTCACTAAACCCTATGTCACTAGGCTTATTGTCATTAGGTGAGTGTTGCTTGAATGATTAGACCGATTAGCGGCTACCATGTTTAGTATTGGCGATTGAGAGGTGCCGATGACCGATATCACCATCTTATTGCACTCTGCATTGACTCTCATGTTGGCAGGCATGCTGTCGGTGTTCGTATTTTTGAGTCTTTTGGTGTGGCTTGTGCTTATGATGTCGAAGTTGTTATGCCGCTCTCAGGCTCCTCTTGCGCCATCAACGACACATGTGGAAGGGAGCGAACAGGCATCCTCTTTGCGGCGTAAGCGGGTCGCCGCAATTGCTGTCGCCATTCAGCGTTACCGCCAGCCTAGTGATAATTAATATCCCAACTCATTACAGGAGCTGTTGGCCATGTCTAAGCCCTTGCATATTACCGAAGTGGTATTGCGTGACGCTCATCAATCGCTGTTAGCGACAAGGATGCGAGTCGAAGATATGTTACCGATTGCCGCTGAGTTAGATGATATTGGCTATTGGTCATTAGAAACATGGGGCGGGGCGACTTTTGATGCTTGTATTCGTTACTTGGGAGAAGATCCTTGGCAACGATTACGACTTCTGAAACAAGCGATGCCTAAAACGCCGATGCAAATGTTGCTGCGAGGGCAAAACTTATTAGGTTATCGGCATTATGCCGATGACGTGGTGAGCAAGTTCGTTGAACGAGCTCATCAAAGTGGTATGGATGTCTTTCGTATATTTGACGCCATGAACGATATTCGTAATTTTCGCACTGCAGTTGGTGCGGCGATTAATGTCGGCGCGCACGCTCAAGGCACGCTGTCGTATACAACAAGCCCAGTACATAACCAACAGAGCTGGGTTGATTTAGCCAAACAGTTGGAAGACTTAGGCTGCCATTCGCTATGTATCAAAGATATGTCTGGCTTGCTCAAGCCTTACGAAGCAGAGTCGCTGGTCTCAGCTATCAAACAATCTTGTGATATTCCTTTGGCTTTGCATTGCCATGCGACGACGGGGCTCTCTATCGCCACGGCATTGAAGGCTGTTGAAGCTGGGGTAGACATCTTGGATACTGCGATTTCATCAATGAGTTGCACCTATGGTCATACGCCAACGGAAACGGTCGTCGCCATGCTAGAAGATACCGAGCGAGATACAGGACTGGAATTGGATGGACTCGAATCCATTGCTCGTTATTTTCGCGTTGTGCGTAAGAAATATGCTCAATGGGAAGGTCAGTTAAAGGGTGTCGATTCACGTATTCTAATTGCTCAAGTCCCAGGCGGTATGCTGACTAATATGGAATCTCAGCTGAAAGAGCAAGGCGCGCAAGACCGGCTAGATGAAGTGCTAGAAGAAATTCCGAAAGTGCGTGAAGACTTAGGGTTTATTCCTTTGGTCACGCCCACGTCGCAAATTGTTGGCACTCAAGCTGTGCTCAATGTCCTTGCTGGCGATCGCTACAAAACCTTAACCAAGGAAACCATCGGTTTACTCAAGGGAGAATACGGCGCAGCTCCAGCCCCGGTGAATTCCGATTTGCAGCAACGCGTATTAGCGGGTGAAGCTGCCGTCACATGCCGTCCTGCTGATCGAATACCCGAAGAGCTTGCCACATTAACCTCTGAGTTAAACCAATTGGCAGAGGAGCAGAGTATCGAATTGGCGGATGCGCCCGTTGACGATGTGTTGACCTACGCACTTTTTCCCCAGATTGGTTTGAAATTTCTCAAAAATCGTGGCGATGTGAGCGCCTTTGAACCATTGCCAGAGGATACGAATGCCGAATCCTCTGAAAATGCACCAAGTCTTACCCAGCATTCTGAGCCTGAAATGGAAAGCGATCTGATGGTGCAACGCTATAGCGTTAGAGTTGATGGGCAGCTGTTTTCCGTTGAAGTGGGCCCTGAAGGGGAGCTGACTGAGATCAATGAGCGGCCTGAACAAATTCAACCTATTGCTCCGCAAATCAAATCTCAATCTTCATCTATTGAGGTTTCCTCTCAAGTAAATTCACTACAAGAAGTGGTGGCCCCTTTAGCCGGGACTATTTTTACCATCAAGGCTAACGAAGGGGAGTTAGTGGATGAGGGGGATGTGTTGGTTGTATTGGAGGCGATGAAGATGGAAACCGAAGTTCGCGCTGCGCACGCAGGAGTCGTTAGGCAGGTTTTAATTAAAGAAGGTGATGTGGTGTCCTTGGGTATGTCTCTGATGCGAATCGAGTCTTAGCATGGATGCTTTGACAACCTTATGGCTCGAAACTGGACTGGCGAATATGCAGCTAGGGCAGTTTTTTATGATGTTGGTAGGAGCAACCCTAATCACTTTAGCTATTCGTAAAGGGTTTGAGCCTTTGCTGCTGCTGCCTATTGGCTTTGGGTGTATTTTGGCCAACATTCCCAATGCTGGCTTCACTGAACCAGGAGGTTTGTTGTTTTATGTCTACGAAGTAGGCATTGCTTCTGGAGTTTTCCCCTTATTGATTTTCATGGGAGTTGGGGCTCTAACCGACTTTGGTGCCCTGATTGCGAATCCCAAAACCTTATGGTTGGGGGCGGCGGCACAATTCGGTATTTTTGCCACCTTGTTCGGTGCAATTCTTTTAAATTATGTCCCAGGCATTGAGTTCTCGCTGGCAGACGCGGCATCAATCGCGATTATAGGTGGAGCAGACGGGCCAACCGCTATTTTTTTAGCGAGTAAACTTTCTCCTGAGCTACTTGGGGCGATTGCTGTCGCCGCATATAGCTACATGGCATTGGTGCCGATTATTCAACCGCCGATAATGAAAGCGCTGACTTCACCGCAAGAGCGGAAAATCAAAATGGCGCAGCTTCGAGATGTGCACAAAGCCGAGAAGATTATTTTTCCCTTATTAGTGTTGGCAATGGCAATCTTATTGCTGCCGTCTGCCACGCCGTTAGTTGGGATGTTTTGCTTGGGTAATCTAATGCGCGAAGCTGGAGTGGTGGAAAGGTTATCGAAAACAGCGCAAAACGAATTGATCAATATCGTGACAATCTTCTTGGGCTTAGGGGTGGGCTCTAAGCTCCAATCTGACAAGTTCTTGAACTTAGAAACGCTTGGTATTTTAGCGCTCGGCGCAATTGCGTTCAGTATTGGAACGGCGGCTGGCCTATTGATGGCCAAACTGCTCAACCGTGTGTGTCGCGAAGATATTAACCCTTTGATTGGGGCCGCCGGTGTGTCGGCGGTGCCCATGGCGGCTCGTGTGGTGAATAAAGTGGGGTTAGACGCAAATCCACAAAATTTTTTATTAATGCACGCGATGGGACCAAATGTGGCTGGCGTGCTTGGCTCAGCGGTTGCAGCAGGAGTATTACTGGCGTTAGTTGGATAATTACCCCTATTTTTAGTATGAATCAATCGCTAGAAGGCGAAGCCCCAAGTTAACTTAAAGGCCTATATCAAACTTTTGACTGCTATGGGTATAAGTTAGTTGCGTTTTACGAGGGTCATTTCAGCCCTTTTAAGTGTAGGTTTCGGGACAAAAAATTCACTTGTTTACAAGAAATGTTATATATTCAAAGGGATGCTTTTGCGTCTCTTTGTATCTAAGCCAGTAGGGAATACAGCAATGGAAAACAAGCAAATTGTGATCACTCAGTTTGGTGAGCCGGATGTGTTGGCAGTACAGTCATCGCCAGTGCCACAACCCAAACCGGGAGAAGTACTGGTGAAAGTGGCGTTCTCAGGTGTGAATCCTATTGATGTAAAAACACGCGCTGGCCTTGGCTGGGCGGCGGAAAAGAACAAAGAGAAACTCCCTTGGGTACCGGGCTATGATGTCTCTGGACAAATTGTTGAGGTGACTGAAGGTTGTCGCAAACTAAAAGTGGGCGACAATGTCGTGGGTTTAGTAGGATTTCCACTGCGCGCGGGAGGATATAGCCAATATATTTCTTTGGCCGAGAGTGAGTTAAATTTGGTGCCAGATTCAGTGACATTGGAAGCGGCTGCTGTATTGCCTCTAGCGGGACAAACGGCCGTGCAGGCGCTGGACAAAGCGAAAGTTGTCGAAGGCGATAGAGTGTTGATTCTGGCGGGCGCTGGAGGTGTTGGCCACCTTGCGGTGCAAATCGCCGTAGCCGCGAAAGCAGAAGTATACACCACTTGCAGTGAAGCGAATTTAGATTATATGGCGACGCTTGGCGCTCATGCGATCAACTATAATTTTGCGTCTGTTTCTGAGCGCGTAGAAGGCGTGGATGTATTGATTGATTTGGTTGGCGGTGATACCGCGCTCGATGCGCTTAAATGCTTGAATGATAACGCGAGAGTCGTTAGTGTACCGACGAACTCGGCTAAACTGATTTGTGAAAAAGCGAGCATGCTGGGCTTCACTGCTGCCGGTATGCTGGTGGAACCAAACCCTGAGCAGCTCGATACTATGCTGTATATGGTCGGTGTCGGGCTATTAAAAACAGAAATTCAAAAGGTGTTTCCGATGACAGATGTGGTTAAAGCGCATCAACAGGTTGAAACAGGGCACACTAGAGGCAAGGTATTACTTGATATGACATGCTAGACGCGTTTAACGCCGCCTTTCACTCCATCGCTTTATGGTTCTCCGACTCCGCACTTTGGGTACTATTCATTACTAGCTTTCTCAGTGCCACTTTGTTACCCGGTGGCTCTGAAGCGACACTTCTCGCCACATTAGAACTTCATCAATATCCGGTCGTCAATGTGGTGCTAGTGGCGACGGTGGGTAATACCTTAGGTGGCCTCACCAACTATGGTATTGGCTTGTGGTTACCCAATCGTATGCAACAGGAAAAACATGCCAACCGAGCACTCCGCTGGGTTGAAAAGTGTGGTTATTGGATCTTATTGTTCAGCTGGCTACCCGTGATCGGTGATCCGCTATGCTTAGCCGCTGGTTGGTTACGGATGAAATTTTTGGCGAGTACTGCCTTTATTTTCATTGGTAAGGCGCTTCGATATGCGCTGCTAGCCGCTATTTTTTACGGGGTTGCGAAAGGATAACTGATGAAGAAAGCGGTCTGTGGGGTAGGGTTACTTTTACTACTAGGCTGTTCTAGAGGTGACTTTAGCTATCTTCCGTTTTTTTCCACGTTACCTCAAGGTGTTACTCTACTCGAAAGTGCGCCCGCACAGCCGGGCGAAACTATAATCCCTTACTCCAAATATGTATTAAGTAACGGTTTAACTGTCATTCTTTCGCCAGATCATTCTGATCCTTTAGTGCATATCGACGTGACATATCATGTGGGATCCGCGCGTGAGCAAGTTGGTAAATCAGGCTTTGCTCACTTTTTTGAACATATGATGTTTCAAGGCTCAGAGCATGTCGCGGATCAACAACACTTCAAAATGATCACGGAAGCGGGGGGAACTCTAAATGGTAGTACCAACCGCGATCGTACCAACTATTTTGCCTCTGTCCCATCTAACCAATTGGAGAAAGTATTATGGCTAGAGTCAGATCGTATGGGCTTTTTGCTTGGGGCGGTATCACAGAAAAAGTTTGAAATTCAACGTGACACAGTGAAAAACGAGCGGGCACAAAATTACGAAAATCGTCCTTATGGACTGATGTGGGAAACGATGGCTCAGGCTCTCTACCCGCCAGATCATCCCTATTCTTGGCAACCGATAGGCTATGTTGAGGATTTGGATAGGGTGGATGTCTCCGACCTCAAAGCCTTTTTCTTACGTTGGTATGGGCCCAATAATGCAGTACTCACGATAGGGGGAGACATTAATGTCGCGCAAACCTTGAAGTGGGTGAACAAGTATTTTGCTTCGATTCCTGCAGGGCCAGAGGTGGCATTAGCCAACAAACAACTTGTGGATTTAGCACAGACTCGATACATCACATTACAAGATGCCATCCAACAGCCCATGGTCGTGATTGGATGGCCAACTGAGTATTTAGGCGCTAAATCTCAAAATAACCTAGATACTCTGGCGAAGGTGTTCGGCAGTGGTGCTAATAGCGTGTTGTATCAGCGACTCGTCAAAACTCAGCAAGCGGTGGACGCGGGTGCCTTTCAAGATTGTGGGGAATTGGCGTGTACTTTTTATGTTTATGCGATGGCTTCGTCGGGGGAAGGTGAGCAGCTAAAATCGCTATACCATCAGTTAAAGTCTGCGCTGAATTCGTTTGGGCAGCAGGGCGTGACAGAAGCTAGGTTAGAGCAAATCTCATCTAGTGCTGAGGCAGGCGCTGTCTATAAGCTACAGAGCGTGCATGGTAAGGTCGCCCAGTTAGCTTATAACCAGACGTTTTACAATCAGCCTGATCGTATTGCCATGCGTTTGAAAGCGATTCGCTCTGTGACCCCAGCATCTGTGATGCGTGCCTACCAGCGTTATTTGCAAGGGCAGCATAATGTTGTGCTAAGTGTCGTGCCGACAGGAAAAATCAATCTTGCGGTACAGGCGAGTAATTACACTTTGCCTGCTCGAAAAATCCCCACAGAACCTACAGAAAACAAAGCGCCGCTCGCTCTGCATCGTCCGGTAGATAACTTCGATCGTTCCACCGTTCCTTTGGCATCTGGGAGCGTAGAAGCTCAAGTGCCGAGCTTGTATCGGCATAGCTTTGACAATGGCGCAGAGCTATTAGGGACGAAGTCGATGGAAATGCCCATCGTTGCGTTGGAAATCAAATTGCCAGCAGGGGAGAGACAAGCGCCTGAGGGGAAAATTGGGATTGCTGCTCTAACAGCCAGCGTATTGCAAGACGGAACCACTCAGCATACTTCTGAACAGTTACAAGCCCAGCTAGACTCGCTTGGGAGTGATGTGCATATCGTGGCCGGTAATTATACGACCTCGATTATAGTGACAAGCTTGACGAAAAACTTAGATCCAACATTAGCGATTGTGAAAGAGATGCTATTTGGGCCTGCGTTTAAATCGTCAGACTTTGAGCGCTCCAAACAACAGCTATTAGAATCTTTGCATTATCAATATCAATCGCCTACTTGGCTTGCTAAACAAGCAACCAAGCAAGTGCTGTTCTCCGAAACGGTGTTCGCTCAGCCTAGTGATGGTACGGCATCGACGATTACAGGGCTTTCCTTGTCCGATATTAAAGCTTTCTATGATAGATATTACACGCCGCATGGAGCGCAAGTCGTGGTGGTGGGAGATGTCACCAAAGACAGTATCTTAGACAAGCTGGCTTTTATTGCACAATGGCAAGGAAAGGTGCCCAAACTCACGCAGCCACAAGTCACTCCCTTGCTTACCAAGCAAACTTTGTATTTAGTGGACAAGCCTAACGCGCCGCAAGCCATTGTCCGCTTTGTTAGGCAAGGGTTGCCGTTTGATGCCACAGGGGAAGTGTTTTTAACCCAGCTTGCTAATTTCAACCTTGCGGGTAATTTCAACAGTCGGATGAATCAAAACTTGAGAGAAGATAAAGGTTTTACTTATGGGGCTAATGGCTATATTAGTGCCAACCGAGAAATCGGAGCGTTGATTTTCTCTGCTCAAGTTCGTAAGGAAGCCACAGCGGAAACCATTCGAGAAATCCAAGCTGAAATGCAGCGTTTTAGCCAAGAGGGGGTTTCCGACGAAGAGGTTAGGTTTATGCGCTTAGCCGTAGGGCAACAGGATGCTTTAAGTTATGAGACGTCAGCACAGAAGGCGAATTTGCTAGGAAGTATTTTGACCTTCAGCCTCGATGATGACTACTTGCAGCAGCGTAGTGAGATTGTTGCTTCAGTGTCGAAGCAAACGTTAAATGCGATTGCCCGCAAGTGGTTTAGCCCTTCTGAATATCAAATTATCGTGGTAGGTGATGCGAAAACTTTACGGCCACAGTTGGAAAAATTGTCGATTCCGTTGGAAGAGCTTGAAATCATCCATTAGAGTACACATAAACTAGGTTATGAACCGCAAGTATGCCAGAGCAACATTGACGTTACTTCGGTATAATCCTAATGACTGACTACTGATTTATATGCGACGAATTCGTGACTTGCTCATGATTTTCTACCATCAGCGCGAGAGCAAGTGTTGAAAGCGTGCATAAATTCCATCACTTTAGTCTGTGTTTGTCTTTTTTGAGTTCGCCCCCGACGCATACGTGGTGGGCCTTAGATATAAGTGAATATATTTTGACTGACTTTTCTGCGCGACTTCAGTTAGTTGCAAGCCAACCAAATCTGTTTAAATTACTTGGTCGCGGGGTGGAGCGAGAAACGCTGCGCTATCACGATCAAGGGCAGTTATCGTCCACTCCCCACCCACAAGGGCTGGGCTCGGCGCTAACCAATCAGTGGATCACTACCGATTTTTCTGAATCTTTGCTCGAATTTATCACCCCAGTCTCCCGTGATATTCCAACTTTAATGTCTCAGTTGAAGGATATTCATCACTTCACGCAGACTAAGCTAGGCAGCGATAAGCTTTGGCCATTGTCTATGCCTTGCTACGTCAATAACGAAGACGATATTGCTCTGGCTCAATATGGTTCATCCAATAATGGCAAGATGAAAACCTTGTACCGTGAAGGGTTGAAACGTCGCTATGGCAGTTTGATGCAAGTTATTTCTGGGGTGCATTTCAACTTTTCTTTCCCAGATGAAATGTGGGATACCTTGTTTGGCCAACAAACTGAGCAAGAGCGACAAGCGTCGAAATCGTCGGCGTATTTTGGCGTGATTCGTAACTACTATCGCTTTGGTTGGTTAATCCCATACTTTTTCGGTGCTTCTCCTGCCATTTGTTCATCTTTTATCAAGCAAAGCGAGTCTAAATTACCGTTTGAAAATATTGATGGTACATACTATTTACCTGAAGCAACTTCGCTGCGCTTGAGTGACTTGGGCTACACCAATAATGCACAAAGCTCCCTAGAGATTGGCTTCAACAGTATTGAGCAGTATCTAGAAGGGCTTAATAAAGCTATTCGCGCACCGTCTGAGGAATTTGCCAATATTGGGGTGAAAGTGGATGATGAATATCGTCAGCTGAACAGCAATATTCTCCAAATTGAGAATGAGCTGTATGCGCCTATTCGACCTAAGCGCGTTGCTGAACGAGGTGAGAAACCTTCAGAAGCACTAGCTCGCGGAGGTGTTGAGTACATCGAAGTCCGCTCCCTAGATGTGAATCCATTTAGCCCAATCGGTATCACCGAAGACCAAGTGAGATTTCTCGACCTATTTTTAACTTGGTGCTTACTTAGTGAGTCTGATTCCATGGATAATTGTGAAATGGAATGCTGGCGCGACAACTGGAACAAAGTGGTCGTGGCAGGGCGCAAGCCGGGTTTGGAATTACAAATCGGCTGTGAAGGCGAAAGGTTGAGCTTACAATCGTGGGCACATCGAGTATTTGATGATTTAGCTGACATTGCATTGGCGATGGATGAGCAAGTCGGTGGCAGCGATTACTACGACTTGTGCAATAAGCTGCGACAGTGGATTGATAATCCAGAACTGACAATATCAGGTCAGCTGCTCGCATTGACCAAGCAATTAGGTGGTATGGGCGAAGTGGGTTGTGAACTTGGCTCAGAATATCACACCCAACGCCTATCTCATCAATATGAGACATATTCAGCGCCGCTTATGGAAAAGGAAGTATTGCGGTCGATAGAGGCTCAGCAAGCGATTGAGCGTGCTGACGAGATGACTTTTGATGAGTTTTTATCTGACTATTTCACTTATTTAAAATGATGGTGTTAGATAATAATGATCGCCAAGATGGTGAAGCGCGCAGCCTTATTGGGCTGCGTTGCGCTGGCTGCGGGGTGTGCAACAGCTCCCCCGACTGACCAAAACAATGTGTGTTCTATTTTTGAGCAGTACCCAAGTTGGTACGACAATGCGGTGAAAATGCATAAAGAGTGGGGAACCCCCATTAGCCTTGCGATGGCGTTCATTGAACAAGAAAGCCACTTCCGCTACGACGCTAAGCCGCCGAAACATTATGTGTTGGGGTTCATTCCTTGGGGGAGAGTCAGTACGGCTTATGGTTATGCACAGGCGCAAGACCCGATTTGGGATGAGTTTTTAGAAGCAACAGATAACGGTGGCTCTCGAACTGATTTCCATGATGCTTTGATGTTTATTGGTTGGTATACCAACAAAACCAACCGAAATCTCCACGTTCCCTTTAGCGACACTTATCATCAGTATTTGGCGTACCATCAAGGTTATGGCGGCTTTAAGCGTAAATCTTATTTGTCCCATCCGTGGTTACTGAAAGTAGCCCAACATGTTGAACATGATGCGAAGCGCTATCAAGCTCAATTGCACCACTGCCGTCCGGAGTTAGAACGACGTCGTTTGGATAGTTGGTTTTTTTAGTCTTGGTGATATTTACAATCAAGGCTTGCTGTAGCAAGCCTTGATTCGTTTTTAGCCGAGGTTAGATAAATCTTTCTGAGAAAGCGGTTCTGCTATTTAGCAGCAGGGTAGACCTTGACCAGCTTGATTCGGTTCTCTTCTAAATCGACGATTTCCATTTTGTGCTCTGCGACCATCAAACTGACAAAGCTTTCGGGTATATCTTCTAGATGTTCTAAAATCAAACCATTCAGCGTTCTTGGTCCATCCGTTGGGAGCTTCCATTTTAAGCCTTTGTTGATGTCACGAATGTTTGCGCTGCCTTCAATTAGGAAACTGCCATCACCTTGTGGGGTAATTTCATCTGACAGGCTTGGCGCAATGGACGTGGTAAATTCGCCGACAATTTCTTCCAAAATGTCTTCTAATGTGACTAACCCATTAATGTCGCCATACTCGTCTACAATGAGGCCAATTCGTTCTTTCTTGCGCTGAAACTTGAGCAGTTGTACGTTGAGCGGTGTGCTTTCTGGGATGAAATACACTTCATCAGCGGCGCGCAGCAACGTCTCTTTGTTGAACTCGTTTTTCTCTAGCATCAGGCGGTACGCCTCACGCAGTCTCAGCATGCCGACCACCTCGTCAATTTGATCTCGGTATAAGACAATACGGCCGTGTGGCGAGTGAGTAAGTTGGCGAACAATGGACTTCCAATCGTCGTTGATGTCGATTCCTGTGATCTCATTACGGGGCACCATGATGTCATTCACAGTAACGTGCTCAAGATCTAAAATTGAAATTAGCATATCTTGGTGACGCTGTGGGATCAGGCCACCAGCTTCGTTAACCACAGTTCGTAATTCTTCCGAGTTCAAGTTATCGCTGCCACCGTGCTTGGCCTTCACACCCAGTAAACGAATAAAACTGTTGGTGATGAGGTTGATCATTATCACGATAGGGGAGAGCAATTTCATTAACACGATTAATAAGATGCTACTGGCGTAGGAAACTCGTTCAGGGTAGAGCGCGGCTAAAGTCTTTGGTGTGACTTCGGCGAATACCAGCACCAGTAAGGTGAGCAAGCCTGTCGCGATAGCGACGCCTACATCCCCATACAACCGCATACCTAATATCGTTGCTAGCGCAGACGCTAAGATGTTGACTAGGTTGTTGCCAATTAAGATAAGACCGATGAGGCGATCTGGGCGGCTGAGAAGTTTCTCGACCCGCTTAGCACCCTTGTGACCACTGTTCGCGAGGTGCTTAAGTCGGTAGCGGTTCAGAGACATCATGCCTGTTTCTGTACCGGAGAAGTAAGCGGAAATGACGATAAAACACGCGAGTAGCGCAAATAAGATACCCGTTGAGATGTCTTCCAAAGCTAAAGATTTCCTTGTTGTGTTTGGCTTGAAGTATAAAAAATGGTTTTCAACTTCCTGATTCTAATCATGATCACGATAGCGATACAATCAAATTATGGTTTGTCTTCTCACAAGATTAGGTAAGGATGATTTCTTTTACAAAGCGGCTACCAAAATAGGCCAATGTTAATAGCGTTGCGCCAGCAACCGCAAACCATGTGACCTTGCGGCCGCGCCACCCTTTCTGGTAGTGACCCCAAAGCAAGATGGAATAAACGATCCAAGCGACAAACGACAAGATGCCTTTGTGCGCTTTTCCTTCCGCAAACATATCTTGAATGAAGAAAAAGCCCGTTAATAAGGTACCTGTTAATAGGACATTACCAATTAAAATTATTTTGAATAGTTGCCGCTCAACCATGAGTAGCGGCGGGATGTTCGGGTTGATGGATAAGCCCTTCTTGGCTTTCAACTTATAATCTAGCCACGCCAGTTGTAGCGCGTATAACGCCCCGATGGTAAGAGTGGAGTAAGAGAATAATGCAAAAGTGATGTGGATCAGTAATTGTGGATCGTGCTGTAAATGCGTCATAAACACACTTGGTACGAAGGCTGCTGCGGATAAATTTATCGCAGAAAAGCTATATACGACAGGCAGTAAAAACCACAACTTAGTTCGCCACATCGCGATACTCATCACGACCGCAATAATGAAGCTAATCAGAGACGCTACATTCAACATACTTAGGTTTTGACCTGTGGTATCAAAAATGAGGTCGCTAAGTAGCCAGGCATGGAAAACTAACGCGGCACTGGCGCTAAGAAACACGGCGCGAGTTCGAATGCCGGTTTGGTGCACAAGTCCAGGCACAATGGCCATGATGGCCAAAACATAGAGTGCAGCTGCCGCGACAGCGATAAAATCGTCCATTGTTCTCATATTAACTGAATGGTGTTGGCCAAGAATTATACCCTTTATCAACCAACTGAGCTACGTTCTATCACGATCTGCATCTAAGATATGTTGGAATAGGGGCGCTGATAAGGGTATATGACTCCTTGCGCGGCTAAGGTATACTGATGTTAATTTGTCGCCTACATCGCGAAGAGAACTTATGTTTGAGAATTTAACGGATCGATTATCCAGCACGCTGAAGAACATCAGCGGTAAAGGTCGACTGACCGAAGATAATATCAAAGAAACCCTACGTGAAGTCCGTATGGCCCTCCTTGAGGCGGACGTGGCTTTGCCTGTTATACGTGATTTTATTAAACGCGTTAAAGAAAGAGCGGTAGGCACCGAAGTTTCAAAGTCGCTGACTCCAGGGCAAGAATTTATCAAGATCGTTCAAGCTGAGCTTGAAGCGGTCATGGGTGAGTCTAACGAAGAGTTGAATCTTGCCGCTCAGCCTCCTGCTGTTATTTTAATGGCGGGTTTACAAGGTGCTGGTAAAACCACCAGTGTCGCAAAGCTTTCTAAATTGCTTACCGAGCGTGATAAAAAGAAAGTCTTGGTCGTTTCTGCTGATGTTTACCGCCCAGCGGCGATCAAACAGCTTGAAACCCTGTCGAGTGAAGTTAGTGTTGATTTCTTCCCATCTAGCGCGGATCAAAAGCCTCTTGATATCGCTAATGCTGCGATTGACCATGCGAAAAAGCAATTTTACGATGTCTTAGTTGTCGATACTGCCGGTCGCTTAGCGGTTGACCATGAAATGATGGCGGAAATTCAAGAGCTGCACTCGGCTATTGAGCCAGTTGAAACGCTATTTGTCGTTGACGCGATGACGGGTCAAGATGCGGCGAATACCGCGAAAGCTTTCGGCGACGCTCTACCATTGACCGGTGTGGTTCTAACCAAAGTCGATGGTGACGCGCGTGGCGGTGCTGCTCTGTCAGTTCGTCACATTACGGGCAAGCCGATTAAATTCTTGGGTGTCGGTGAGAAAACCGATGCGCTTGAAGCTTTCCACCCTGATCGCGTTGCCTCACGTATCTTAGGCATGGGTGACGTATTGTCACTGATTGAAGATCTTCAGCGCAATGTGGACGCGGATAAAGCCGATAAGCTTGCTAAGAAATTCAAAGAAAAGAAAGGCTTTGATCTAGAAGACTTCCGTGAGCAGCTCGGTCAGATGCAAAACATGGGCGGCATGATGGGGATGCTCGATAAGCTCCCTGGGATGAATAAGCTGCCAGATAATGTTAAAGATAGCGTGGACGATAAGTCATTCAAGCAGATGGAAGCCATCATTAATTCAATGACGCTAAAAGAGCGTAAGCGCCCTGAAATCATCAAAGGCTCACGTAAGAAGCGTATTGCGACCGGTTCTGGCACACAAGTTCAGGATGTGAATAAGTTACTTAAGCAGTTCACCCAGATGCAAAAAATGATGAAGAAAATGCAGAAAGGTGGCATGCGTAACATGATGCGCAACATGCAGGGCATGATGGGTGGAATGGGCGGGGGCGGTAACCCATTTGGTCGCTAAGTAATTAGCGCCATATACGTTACTTTTCATTCCATTAGCCTCGGCGTGGTATATGAGTATCAAGTAGGCGGCTAAAAAGTAGCTAAATACCTTGCATTGCCTCGGAATAAGAGTAAAATTCCGGGGCTTTATTTTGGCACGAGACCCCAAGCTGTTTTTAAAGTGGCTTCTGGGGTTAATTTTATTTTTGAGAAAGCAAAGAGGACGACATGGTAACCATTCGTTTGGCACGTCACGGCGCTAAAAAGCGTCCATTTTATCAAATCGTAGTAGCGGATAGCCGCAACGCTGCAACTGGCCGTTTCATTGAGAAAGTAGGTTTCTTCAACCCTACTGCTACTGGTCAAGAAGAAGGTCTACGTCTAGACCTAGATCGCGTTAACCACTGGGTTGGTCAAGGCGCATCTGTATCTGACCGCGTAGCTAAGCTAGTTAAAGACGCTCAAAAAGCGGCTTAATTCTTACTTAACGTAGAAGAAATTAGCTTATGTCGATGAAAGGTAAAGAAACAATGAGTGAACAGAACGAAAAGATTGTTATGGGCAAGTTTGGTGCTACCTATGGCATTCGTGGCTGGCTTAAAGTTTTTTCCTACACAGACAATGCTGAAAGCATTTTTGATTATAGCCCTTGGTTTATAAAACAAAAGGGTGAGTGGGTTGAGTGTAAAGTAGAAAGTTGGAAGCGCCATAACAAAGGGATGGTTGCTAAACTAGAAGGCATGGATATTCGTGAGGATGCCCATATTCTAACTAACTTTGAAATCGCTATTGACCCAGCTTCGTTGCCTGAATTGTCAGAAGAAGAATTCTACTGGCGTGAATTGTTTGGCATGCAGATGGTGACCACAAAAGGTTACGATCTAGGGGTTGTTATCGACATCCTAGAAACTGGATCCAACGATGTTTTGGTAGTGAAAGCAAATCTTAAAGATGCTTTTGGACAAAAGGAGCGGTTAATCCCGTTTCTTGAAGAGCAAGTGATCAAGACAGTTGATCGCGAAGCTCAACGGATCGAAGTTGACTGGGATCCTGGATTCTAATTTCCAAATCACGGAGCGAGAGAACACATGTGGGTTGGCGTAATAAGCCTATTTCCTGAAATGTTCCGTTCTGTTACCGATTTTGGAGTAACAGGTCAAGCGGTTAAAAAAGGTCTTTTGTCGATTGAGACTTGGAATCCTCGTGATTTCACTCACGACAAACATCGCACAGTTGATGATAGACCTTACGGTGGTGGTCCTGGCATGTTGATGATGGTGCAGCCTTTGCGCGACGCTATTCAAACAGCCAAAAAAGCTTCACCGGGGAAGATGAAAGTCATCTACTTATCGCCTCAAGGTCGTAAACTCGACCAGCAAGGTGTAGAAGAGTTGGCCAATAATGAGAACTTGCTTCTTATTTGCGGTCGCTATGAAGGAGTAGATGAGCGTGTCATTAAATCCGAAGTTGACGAAGAATGGTCAATTGGGGATTTTGTGATGACGGGGGGAGAAATCCCAGCCATGACGTTAATTGATTCTGTCTCGCGGTTTGTACCGGGAGTGCTAGGAGATTTTGCGTCAGCGGAGGAAGATTCATTCGCAAATGGCTTGTTGGACTGCCCTCATTATACGCGTCCTGAAATGTTAGATGGAGAAGAAGTACCTGCGGTACTCAAATCCGGTAATCACAAGGACATTCGTCGCTGGCGACTAAAGCAGTCGTTGGGCCGTACTTGGCTAAGAAGACCAGAGCTCCTGGAAAACCTAGCTCTGACTGACGAACAGGAACAATTACTGGCCGAATTTATTAAAGAGCAACGCTCTGATAAAAAGTAAGCAGTAACCTATTTTATTTAGTATCAGTTTATTCTAGGAATTTAAAAAATGAGTAACATCATCAAGGCTCTTGAAGAAGAGCAAATGAAACAAGACCTACCTAAATTTGCACCAGGTGACACTCTTGTTGTTCAAGTTAAGGTAAAAGAAGGTGACCGTGAGCGTCTACAGGCTTTCGAAGGCGTTGTAATCGCAATCCGTAACCGTGGCCTACACTCTGCATTCACAGTTCGTAAAATCTCGAACGGTGAAGGTGTTGAGCGTACGTTCCAAACTCACTCTCCAATGGTTGATAGCATTGAAGTTAAACGCCGTGGTGCAGTACGTCGTGCCAAGTTGTACTACCTACGTGAGCGTTCTGGTAAGTCAGCTCGTATCAAAGAGAAACTTGCTAAGAAGTAATGCTACTACTAGCGTTCTCATAGAAAAAGCGGAGCCCATGGGCTCCGCTTTTTTATATCTGATATTCCGCTATGCCAAAAATGCGAAGCGGCCAATTTGATAACAGGAGCGATTAATATTGTTCTTCCGACCAGCCATCTGAGTCTGACATATCGGGTGCTCCTGCGATCGCATTCTCTTCGTCCGCCCACTCTCCAAAATCGATCAGTTGGCACTTCTTACTACAGAAAGGTCGATATAAATTCTCCTGGCTCCAAATCACATCAGTGGAGCATTGCGGGCATTTTACTATGGTTGCTTTGTTGGTCATGGGCGATACGGTTATTTCAGCTTCGATACTCTAATTATATCAGAGCCACGCTTTCTTATACCATTCAATCTTGATACCAATACAATGCCTGAGCCGCTTTGTCTCAATCCCTCGTACCGAGGATTAGCTGCAAACCGCAAGCTTGAAATGAATGTCTTGTGTACAAGCTTGACCTGAATGAAATTCAATAAATTTAATGGCAAAGCGGTTTTTGTGCCCAGATATCATTGGGTAAACCCCATAGTTGATCGGAATGTTTAATCTTAATATGTTAGCTTCGTCAGCGTCACTTTGGTAGAAGCCTGTGGTCGCAGTTTGCGCTTCAAAATGGCCGGTTTCTCGAGCCAGTTTTAGCCAGAGCTTTAATGCGTGAGCTAGCGGTAGCAGACTTTCTAGCCAATGCTGTGCATCTTGGTGTTTTTTATCGAGCGGAAGGTGCAGCCAATGGTGAAGGGCTGGCAAATCGAAACAACAAGATCCCCCTGGTAGGTTGAACCGCTGGCGAATGGCACTTAAGAAGCGGTCATCTTTCAGAGATTGGCCAAAGCGCTCGGCGGCCATTAGACGAGTATGAACCTCAGCAACGTCAGTAAGGATAGTGTCAAGCATGTCTTGGTCAACACCTGCAACTCCTAACCAACTTTTGTAGGTTTGCCTCTGCTTTTCAATGTCTTTGGCTAGCTCGGCTTTGAGCTGGATCTGCTCAAAAATTTCCAGTAGGTCAAATAAGGAGCGGAAGAACAACAAATGTTGCATATCGTCCTTAAATTGAGCTGAGACATCAAGCTGGTTGAGTAGCGCCTCAACACGCAGGTAAATGCGCGTTTTCTCATTGAGGGGATGTTCAAAATAATGAGTGCTCATCTAGTTTGCTCTACCTTCCTGCCATCTTAGTTCCACTGTGTGGCTCGCACATTGCTAAATATTGTTGATGTAACTGAGTAATTTGTGGCAGCAGGGTGTCCCTCTCTGCTCCGTTTAGTACCACATCATCAGCATGTTGAAGTCTGGTTTGTCGCTGAGTTTGTGATGCTAAAATATTCTCAGCTTGAATGTGTGAAATATTGTCTCGTTCCATTGTGCGCTGAATTTGCAGCTCAGGCTCCACGTCGACCACGAGCACTCTATCGGCCATTGACTGTAGATTATTCTCAATCAACAGTGGCACAACCAATAGCGCGTACGGCGATTGCACATGACTCAAGTTTTCGACCATTCTTTGATGAATCATAGGATGTAACAGGTTGTTTAGCCATTCTCTTTCTTCAGGGTGTGAAAATATTCGCTCCCTCAATGCTTGGCGATTGAGGTTACCTTCCGAAGACAGCATAGACTGACCAAAGTGTTCGACAATACGCTTGAGTCCACTAGTGCCGATTTCAACGACTTCACGTGCAACGATATCTGCGTCCACAATCTCGATATCAAAGTGTTGCTGGAATAAGTTGGCAACCGTGGTTTTACCGCTAGCGATACCACCAGTTAAGCCAATTACTAACGCCATATTATGCTCCTAAAACCATATGTAAATAGCCTTGCATGATTTGTTGTCCCCACAACAGACTGATCCAGCCAGCAATGGATAAATAAGGACCAAACGGAAAGGCTTGATTACGTTCCTTATTTTGAAATTTGAGTTGTATGATACCGAATACCAGACCGACGAGGGAGGACAGCAGGATGATGATCGGTAAATATTGCCATCCTAACCATGCACCTAGCGCGGCAAGCAATTTGAAGTCACCATAGCCCATCCCTTCTTTGCCGGTCAGTAGCTTGAAGGCCCAATAGACAAACCAGAGGAATAGGTAACCTAACATGGCTCCTAAGATAGAGTCGTAAAGTGAGGTTGGGCTAATCTCGAATAGTGATAGAGCAACCCCAGCCCAAAGAAGCGGTAGGGTAATTTGATCCGGCAGCAACAAAGTATCGAAATCAATAAAGCTGGCAGCAATTAATGCAAAGGTAAGAAACAGCGCCGCGACACTAAATCCAGAAAAACCAAGTTGGCTTGCAACGGCAAAACTCATGACTGCCGTGAGTAACTCCACTATTGGGTAGCGAACGCTGATTTTCTCTTGGCAGTGGTGGCAGCGCCCTTTTAGCCTCAGCCAACTCAGTAGTGGAATATTATCCACAATACGAATGGGTGTCTGACAATGTGGGCAATGAGACTTGGGTGTACTAAGGTTAAGCGTCTGCTTAGGCACGCTAATATTGTATTCTGGAAATGACTCCGCACATTCTTGTTTCCACTCCTGCAACATGATTTTAGGTAATCGTACGATCACCACATTCAAAAAGCTGCCAATGATAAGGCCAAACAAAGTGGCGAGGATGGAAAATACCCAAGGGTATTGATGTATGGCTTCCATAGAGAACGTTATTTCCCAATTAAAGAGCATGCAGTCGCCGGATTAGCGCTGTAATTGCTTGAAAATGTTAGTTCACTATACTATCCCAATATCTGGGTTAAGTTAAAGATGGGTAAATACATTGCGACAACTAAGCTACCAATGATACCTCCAAGTAATAAGATCAAGATTGGCTCGAGAATAGTATTGAGCCTATCTATTTGCTCGTCGACATCGGCTTCGTACAACGCGGATAATTTTTCAAGCATGCTGTCTAATCGCCCTGACTCCTCGCCTATCATCACCATCTGTAAAAACAGTTCTGGGAAGGCACTCTGTTCTCGCAGCGCGGCATGAAGCGATGTTCCGGTTAATACACTTTCTTTACTTCTTATTATGGCGTCTTGGTAGTAACGGTTATTGGCGGTATTGGCCGCTAAGGTTAAGTTGGTGAGTAGTGCGATGCCGCAACTTTGGTTCGTTGCTATGGTTCGGCTGACGCGTGCGATACAAGCTTTGTCTAGCGTTTTCCCAAACATCGGCAGGTGTAATATTAGGCGGCTACAAATCAATGCAATTTTTGGGTTGCGGTAGTAACTTCGGCGAGCGGCCCATGACAAGAGCATTATACTGATCAATATTGGCAGCGCGGCATGGCGTAGCACTTGAGATAACCCAATAACTTGTTGAGTAAACCATGGTAGCGGCGTTGAAAAGTCTGAAAATAAAGCTTCGAACTCTGGAATCACCCAAATCATCATAAGATAACTGACCCCGATAGCACTGACGAGCATGACACCCGGATAGAGCAGCGCTTTAGTTACTTTGGCTTGCAACTGGATGCGTCTTTCTTGGTAGTTGGCGACGCGATGCAGTACTTTTGCAAGCTGACCAGTTTGCTCACCAACCGCGACTAACGCGAGATATAAAGAGTCGAATATAGGATGAATATGCTTTAGCGAATCGGCTAAGGTTTCTCCTGCTTCCAGCCGTTTTGATAGCTGGTAGATGATTGAGGTGAGTTCTGCTTTTGCGCTTTGTTTAGCTAGTAAGGTGAGGCAATTTAAGACAGGAAAACCAGATTCGAGTAAGGTGGCTAACTGACGGGTAAATACGTTGATGTCACGCACTTTGACGATGTGGCGACGCCTATCAAACAGCGAAATGGAACCTGAACGCATACTTTTGAGTCGAACTTTCCGCTCAGATAATCGGTCCCTAACTTCTTGAGCGCAACTTGCCAGTGTATAACTGGCGATGTCTTTGCCTGATGACTCTCGCCCTTGCCAGTAGTATCGCCTTAATGAGAGAGTGGATTTCCGAGCCATTAAATGCTCACCCTAAAACACGATGGAGTTCTTGCACGCTAGTGTCGCCTGCAAATAAGGCAAGCTCTCCAGAGCGTTGTAAGGTTTGCATACCTTGCTTAATGGCCAAACTTTCCAATTCTCGTGCTGAAGATTGCTTGAGTATTGAATGAGACAACTCAGGAGTGATAGCCATTAATTCGAACAATCCAATACGTCCTCGATAGCCTTGAGTGCAATGCTGGCAGCCTTTTGGATTGGCGCGATAGATAGTTTGTTGAGCTAACGAGCCGTTAATGTCTTGCTTGTATACCGGATTTTGGTCGATTTGTCGGCAATGAGGACAAAGGCGACGGACTAACCTTTGGGCGATAATTAAACTGATGGATGAAGCAATATTGTATGACGCCACCCCCATATTATTGAGCCTTTGCAAAGCCTCAGACGCCGAATTGGTATGTAAGGTCGATAGGACTAAGTGTCCCGTTTGCGCAGCCTTGACTGCTGCATTGGCGGTATCCGAATCACGGATTTCTCCTAGCATGATGATATCGGGGTCTTGGCGCAAAAAGGCTCGTAGCGCTTCCATAAATCCAAAGCCTATCTGTTGATGAATTTGAACTTGGTTGACGCCAGCGAGATTGATTTCAATGGGGTCTTCAGCGGTGGATATATTGACCTCGCTTGAATTAATTGACTGTAGGCCGGAATACAGAGTGACGGTTTTCCCGCTCCCCGTTGGACCTGTCACCAAAATCATTCCTTGCGCGAGTGATAAAGCCGATTCGAAAATATGAGCTTGTGCGGGAGTGAATCCCAGTGATGAGGTATCGAGTGCTACGGGCTGGCTGGAGAGCAGTCTTAACACCAATTTTTCACCCCATAGAGTGGGAAGCGTTGAAACTCGTAGATCAATCCAATCGCTACTGTCCAAATTCAATTTTGCCCGACCATCTTGCGGCTTACGTTGTTCAGCAATATCGAGCTCAGCAAGTACCTTGATTCGTGTGGCGATTTTTCTGCTGAGGTGTTTGTTTGGTTTTAGGTATTCATAGAGAATGCCATCACAGCGCAGCCTAATTCTATAGAAATCTTCATATGGCTCAAAATGGATATCGGAAGCGTTACGTGAAAAAGCTTCGCCCAAAATTGTCTGAACTAACTGGCTGACATCGGTGAGCTCTTGCTCGGATGCCAGTGCTACAGCAGAGGACGACGCTGAAGTAAGATCATTATCCATCTATTCACACCCCGATACTAAGTTGGCAGCCTCGCCGGACGCAGCGCAGCTCCACATGCCTGCATCATTGCGGGCAAGCGTTATTGTACTGTCATCCCAATGAGACAAAGTCATTATTAGCTGGGAATCTTCGACGGAAATGGTGCCTAATGGGCTGGCATTCGCGCTGGTGCCGAGGTCAGACAAACTAACGTCAGAGTTAAGGCTACCATATTGCTGGCTGTACAATTCAGCTGGGGTTATCAACGCTTTCATTGTGGTGACGGCTGAGGTGACTTCACTCTTACGTACATAATCTTGATATGCGGGCATAGCAATCGCTGACAGCGTTCCAATAATAGCGACCACTATCATTAGCTCCATGAGAGTAAAGGCCTGATAGCGTTTAATTGTGGTCGAGAGAAGTGACGAAGTTGGCATGCTAGCTCAGAAAAAATAAGAGTATGGCGTGAAGTTAACAAAACTGAAGGCAGTGGGTGATCGGCGAGTGGAGGCAGTGGAAGCGCATTAAAACTGAGTGCCACTCATTACAGGCAAGGGTTGCAGAATTTAGCGTGTGACTTCTTAAATTGAGACGATTTAGATAGTTAGGGCTGATGAAATCTAGGGCTTAGCAGGAGTGTTTGATGTGTTGATATAGGTTTGATGTGCTTGATATAGGTGTGACGTACTCGATATAGGGTTGATATCGGTGAATTGGATGAGAAGTGACTTGTTTAAATCGGTTGGTATTGAAAGGCCAGTACGTTTTTTTGCACTGGCCTTTGGAGTCTCGTGGCGAGCTTATTGTACACGCATCGACAAATCCATAGCACGGATGTGTTTGGTCAGGGCACCGACGGAAATGTAGTCGACACCGGTTAGCGCGTATTCACGAATTGTCTCTAAGGTGATGTTGCCGGAGTTTTCTAGCGCAGCGCGGCCAGCATTAACCTTGACGGCTTCAATCATCATCTCTTTACTGAAGTTATCGAGCATTATAATGTCCGCACCAGCGTCGATGGCTTTCGTCAGCTCTTCTAGACTTTCGGTCTCCACTTCAACAGGTTTACCCGGGTTGAGCGTTTTGGCTTGCTGAATGGCTTCGGTGATGCCACCACAGGCAATAATGTGATTTTCTTTGATAAGGTATGCGTCAAACACGCCGATGCGATGATTAAAGCCACCGCCACAGGTAACGGCATATTTTAGTGCATTGCGCAGCCCTGGCAGAGTTTTACGTGTATCGAGTAAGCGACAATCTGTGCCTTCTAATTGCTCTGCATATTGGGCGGTTAAGGTCGCGCATCCAGATAACGTTTGGATAAAGTTCATCGCGTTGCGTTCACCCGTTAGCAAAGCGCGTGATGGCCCAGTTAAGCTGCACAGGATCTGGTTTGGCGTGACCTTGTCGCCATCTTGGACGCGCCAATCAATGCTGACCGTTCCACCTAACTGCTTGAAAACCTCGTCGGCCCAAGCTTGGCCGCAGAAGGTACCGTGTTCGCGCGTGATGATCGTTGCCGTATTGGTTGCGTCGGCAGGGATCAAGCTCGCCGTGATATCAGCATTTGTATCTAAGGTACCACCGAGATCTTCTTTCAATGTGTCAGAAACCGCACGGGCGATGTCTAGTGGTAATTGTTGTTTCAAATATTCTAGGCGTTCAGCGCTGTTATGGGTGCTTTTCATTGCAGTGTTATGGTTGAGAACAGGTGAGGGAATAATACGCTGACTGTCGATCAAATTCAGCTGTTAATCTCGCTTTTCATTCGTCACAGGTTAAAATAAAGCGTCATCAAGGAGCGAGTAGTAAACCATGATCACACAAACTGGGTGGTACCCACTGGCGAGGCAAGCGCCATCGCCGCATTTCGATCAGCGAGAGGTCAATCATCATGGCAATAAAGACATCTCTTTATTGGTGATTCACAACATTAGCTTGCCACCGAATCAATTTGGTGGGCCGTATATAGAACAATTTTTTACTGGTCATTTAGTAGCAGCGCAGCATGATTTTTTTGCTGTGATCGCCAAAATGAAGGTGTCGGCGCATTGTTTAATTCGGCGTGATGGAGAAGTGGTTCAATTTGTCTCGTTTTTAGATAGAGCTTGGCATGCTGGAGTCTCTTCGTTTTCTGGGCGGGATAAATGTAACGACTATTCGATAGGCATCGAGATGGAAGGCAATGATTTTGTTGCCTACACTGAGGTGCAATATCAGGCGTTAGCTAAGCTAACTCAGGCACTACAAAAGCAATACCCATTGATTAGCGATGATAGAATCACAGGGCATCAATACATAGCACCCGGGAGGAAAACCGATCCCGGGTTGGTATTTGATTGGCAAAAATACCGAGCTATGCTGGCGAGCGCTGATTAATTTGAGGCAGCGCTGCCGCTATATATTTGAGACAGTAGCTTATATATGTAAGACGGTAGCTTATATACTTTGAGAGGCTACTAGCTATTGAAACTATCACTATAGCGTTGCGTGGTACTCGGTCAGCACTTGCTCGCACCATGTAGCAATGCGCTCTTCGCTTTGTTCGTATTGTGAATCTTCGTCTAAGGCTAGGCCTACAAAACGGTTGCCACCTTCGATTAGCGCCTTAGATGCATCAAACGTGTAGCCTTGGTTTGGCCAGTAACCAACAAACTGTGCGCCTACTTGTTTTAGTTGGTCGTGGAGAAGTCCCATGGCGTCTAAATACCATTCACCATATCCTTCTTGATCGCCTAAACCAAATAAGGCGATTTGCTTACCTGTTAGGTCTACGGTGGCGATGTCACTCCATATTTCGTTCCAATCTTCTTGAATCTCACCGAAGTCCCAAGTGGAAATGCCTACGATCAATAGGTCGTAGTCTTGCATCAAGGTAAGAGAGGAATCTTTGACGTTGTGTAGGTCGACCAATTCTTCGCCGAGGATGGCGCGGATTTTTTCCGCTGTCATTTCGGTGTAGCAGGTGGTCGAGCCATAAAATAGACCAATTTTCATTGTTATTACTGCGTGCCTGTGAATTAGTAGGCGCTTATTCTAGCGAGATTTGCTTGCCGATGGCAGTGTTTGTCACCATTCAAATAGAGTTTTAATGTCACATTGATAGATAAGTGCAATAATATCAAAATGCTAAGTCGTAATTGTGCTTGATTTTTACAAGTGTAGCGCAATGTCTTTGGAGGTAGAGTGTGGTGAAAACGGCGTCCGCCGATCAAGGTTTGGTCGAGCAGTTTCTAGATAGTATGTGGATGGAGAGAGGGTTGTCGGAAAATACCTTGGCCTCTTACCGATCAGACTTAAACAAGCTATTGGCGTGGATGGAAGCGCAATGTTACCGGCTTGATT
Source organism: Vibrio profundum (assembly GCF_050337555.1). Classification (NCBI taxonomy): domain Bacteria; kingdom Pseudomonadati; phylum Pseudomonadota; class Gammaproteobacteria; order Vibrionales; family Vibrionaceae; genus Vibrio; species Vibrio profundum. The sequence continues at coordinate 244,783 of NZ_JAKJTA010000007.1, read as the reverse complement.
TTATTAGTCTGTCTGGTTTACAGGAATATCAATCTTGGTTAGCAGATCAAGATTATAAGCAGACTTCGCGCGCGCGTATGTTGTCGGCGATTCGGCGTTTATTTCAGTATCTGCATCGCGAAAAAGTGCGTTCGGACGATCCGACAGCTTTATTAGTAAGCCCGAAGCTGCCACAGCGATTGCCGAAAGATTTGTCCGAGCAACAGATTGACGCCTTGCTTGATGCGCCCGATCCCAATGACGCCGTGGAGTTACGTGACAAAGCAATGCTGGAGCTACTTTATGCTACTGGTTTGCGTGTTACTGAGCTGGTGAGCTTAACAATGGAAAATATGAGTTTACGTCAGGGTGTGGTTCGAATTATGGGTAAAGGGGATAAAGAGCGCCTAGTGCCAATGGGGGAGAATGCGGTGGACTGGATTGAGCGATTTTTGTCTCATGGTCGCCCAGACTTACTTGGTGAGAAAACATCGGATGTGGTTTTTCCCAGTTCGCGGGCCAGACAGATGACACGGCAAACGTTTTGGCACCGACTCAAACATTATGCTGTTATTGCGGGCATCGACAGCGATAAGCTCTCACCTCACGTGCTCAGGCACGCCTTTGCGACTCACTTACTGAACTATGGAGCCGATCTTAGGGTCGTACAGATGTTGCTCGGACATAGTGACTTATCGACCACGCAAATTTATACTCATGTCGCCACCGAGCGATTAAAACAGATTCACAGCGAGCACCACCCACGCGCTTAAACGATAGGGATATACGATGAAACGAATTCGCCGACTACTTTTGCTAACCTTGCCGTTTGTGGCTGCGACATGTTTTGCGGCGCAAGCGGCTCCGGCCCATGATGAATCTTTAATTAAGCAGCGTGTGCGTTCTTTAGGGGTGAAGGTACTTAGCATTGAGCCCTCGGGCATTAAAGGATTGATGGAAGTCAGTACATCCGGCGGGCTGCTTTATGCCTCCCCCGACGGTGAGTACTTTGTTGCTGGCACCCTATATCGTTTAGGCAAGAATGGTCGCTATGAAGATGTGGCGGCCAAAAAACAAGCACCTATTAATGCGAAAAAAATTGCGGCTTTTAAAGATCAAATGATTTCATTTAAAGCGCCGAATGAGAAATACGCTGTCACAGTATTTACTGACATTACTTGTGGTTACTGCGTGCGTTTGCATGACCAAATTAAAGAATATAATGATTTGGGGATCACAATAAATTACTTAGCGTTCCCACGTCAGGGGCCGACAAGTCCAGTGGCTGAGCAAATGGCAGCAATTTGGTGCGCGACAGATCCAAAAGACGCGATGCATGAGGCGAAAACATCTCGTCGTTTGCCAGAACTAAAAGGCGACAAAGCACAGCAATGCAAAACCAACATCGCTAAACAATATGCGTTGGGCGCTGAGCTTGGAGTGAAAGGGACACCTGCGATATTCTTACCGAATGGTGAAATGATAGGTGGCTACTTACCGCCGAAAGCGCTTCTGCAAAAACTGCAAAGTAAATAAGAACGGTTGATCTCTGATGCTGCACGCTTGAGTTCTTAATCGGTTCTAATCTTTAGTCAATTAATAAAGGGAGCTGGCTTTTGCCTGCTCAAAATATTTGATGATAAAAATTCAGCGTCGTCCAGAATCGGATTTGACGAAATTACCCGCCAGTATTGCGCCTTTATTGAGGCGCATTTACGTAAATCGCGGCATTACGAATACCCAACAATTGGATAACACCGCCAAATCCTTACATTCCTACCAGCATTTAGCAGGCATTGAGAAAGCCGTCTCCTTGCTTTATGACGCAGTGTGTAATAACGAACGAATCATCATTGTTGGTGATTTTGATGTGGATGGGGCGACCAGTTCGGCCTTATCGGTGTTGGCATTTCGCATGCTAGGCAGCAATAACGTTAGTTACTTAGTGCCGAATCGGTTTGAAGATGGCTATGGCTTGAGTCCGGAAGTGGTTGATCAGGCACTAGCGATGCAGGCTGAGTTGATCATGACCGTTGATAACGGCGTGTCATCGATTGAGGGGGTTCGTTATGCCAAGCAGCATGGACTAAAAGTGGTGGTAACTGATCATCACTTACCGGGCCATTGCTTGCCTGAAGCTGATGCGATGGTCAATCCAAACCTCTTCGATTGTCACTTCCCATCGAAAGCGCTAGCAGGCGTTGGCGTTGCCTTCTATTTGATGATGGCACTGTGTGTTCACATGCGTAAGCAGGGCTTTTTTGTCCAGCGTGGGATGCCTGAACCCAAGCTAATGGAGCTTATCGACTTAGTAGCGTTGGGGACAGTGGCGGATGTGGTGCCGCTGGATGACAATAATCGCATCTTGGTTCACCAAGGATTGCAACGCATTCGAGCAGGTAAAGGCCGAGCGGGCATTCAAGCGTTGATTGAAGTGGCGAACCGTAAACCGAGCCGTTTGGTTGCCGCGGATTTTGGTTTTGCACTAGGGCCGAGAATTAACGCTGCTGGTCGCTTAGACGATATGTCTTTAGGAGTGGAGCTTTTGTTGAGCGATAATATTCATGTTGCTCGCCGTATGGCGTGTGAGTTGGATGAGCTCAATCAAACCCGCAAAGAAATCGAAGATAGCATGAAGCAAGAAGCAATGGCCTTTTGCGAACGGCTCCAATTGGGCGAAGGTGACGATTTCCCTTATGGTGTGGTGCTGTATCAACGTGATTGGCATCAAGGGGTGATTGGTATCTTGGCTTCGCGGATCAAAGATAAGTTTCACCGCCCTGTGATAGCGTTTGCCGACGGCGGCGAAGGGACTCTGAAAGGTTCCTGTCGATCGATTGTGGGTTTGCATATGCGTGATACGCTCGACCGCATTGATACTCAGAACCCTGGTCTGATATTGAAATTTGGTGGGCATGCTATGGCCGCAGGTTTGTCGATTGCCGAAGGTAGCCTAGAACGTTTTTCTCAGCTGTTTGATCAGTCAGTTCGTCAGCAATTGGATGAATCGGCGTTGAAAGGCGTAATCTTAAGTGACGGTGAGTTACTACCGGAAGAGTTTTCACTACATAGTGCTGAGCTTTTACGCTCAGGAGGGCCTTGGGGCCAAGGCTTTCCTGAGCCTTTATTTGACGGTGAATTTAAAATTTTGCACCAAAAGTTGGTTGCGGATAAACACCTTAAATTGATGCTGGAACCATTATATAAGGGCCAACCAACCAATATCACTCTGGATGGTATTGCCTTCAATGTTGACTTGCGCCGCTGGCCTGACCCTGCCACGAAACGTGTGCGCCTTGCTTATAAATTGGATATCAATGAATTTAGGGGCAATCAGTCTTTGCAGCTACTGATAGACCACATTGACCCAGCTTAAATGATCGTTAGGGAGCCAAGTGCTCCCTTTTTATGTCCAGTCTCGCTTTGATATCAACGCCACCTAGAGCCGCAAACTTCCCTCTCCTCATTAACTTACGTTGGATATAAGTTAACTTCGTTTTACATATTAGCCTTGTAATAATTAGCATCCCCCTTACATTTTGTTAATTATTTCAAAGCGGTAATTGGTAATACCACTTTACACAACAAAGAGTGCAAGCGTTTGTTGTCAAAATTATTTTTCACTGCTGACACCATGATTTCGGTCGAGAATTCGCTGGAAGTTGCAGGGCAGGTATGTTAATTTCTACCCCACTTAAAATTGGTATTACCAATTGACTGTAAGAGTAGAAGAATAATAAATATGGCTTATCAAAGGATTCGTCAGCCTAAACTTTCCGATGTGATCGAGCAAGAGATTGAAAGGCTGATTGTAGAAGGTACTCTTTCGCCAGGACAGCAATTGCCACCAGAACGCGAATTGGCAAAACAATTCGATGTGTCTCGTCCTTCGATCCGTGAAGCAATTCAACGCTTAGAAGCGAAGCGATTACTGACCCGTCGCCAAGGTGGTGGTACTTTTGTCAGTGAGACTATCTGGACAGGCTTCTCAGATCCACTACTGAACCTCCTTGCTAGCCATTCTGAAACTCAGCTTGATTTACTAGAATCGCGTCACGCGATGGAAGGTATTTCGGCTTATTTTGCAGCCTTGCGTGGTACCGAAGAAGATTTTACTCGCATACAAGCCTGCCTCGATAAAATCTCCGAGGCGGAAGATAGGCAAGATGTTGCGGCAGAAGCGTCTGCTGTAATGAGTTTTCTCATTACTCTAACAGAAGCTGCACATAATGTAGTGCTGCTACACATCGTTCGTAGCTTATCGCCGCTGTTAGAGCAAAATGTATTGCAGAATTTAAAACTGCTGCATCGACGCAAAGATGTCGTAGAAAAAGTCAGTAAACACAGAGCCAATATTGTGGATGCCATCGTTTCAGGTCAGCCAGAAAAGGCGCGAGAAATGTGTCACTCACACTTGGCTTATATTGAAGAAACATTGTTGGATTTGACACGTGAGGAGTCTCGTCGCGAGCGTTCTTTACGACGAATTCAGCGGGGTGATGAGTCGTAATTGCACGGCTGATTACTTGTCTAACGTAGATCCAACCAACAGAAGGATAGGTCTCCATGTCTGATATGAAGCATGATGTAGATTCACTTGAAACTCAAGAATGGCTAGAAGCACTTGAGTCAGTGGTACGCGAAGAAGGTATAGAACGCGCTCAGTTCTTACTGGAAAATGTTTTAGATAAAGCTCGTTTAGATGGCGTTGATATGCCAACGGGTATCACTACTAATTACATCAACACGATTCCAGCAACACAAGAACCGGCTTACCCTGGTGATGTGACTCTTGAGCGTCGTATTCGTTCAATTATTCGCTGGAACGCAATCATGATCGTATTGCGTGCATCTAAGAAAGACCTAGACCTTGGTGGTCACATGGCTTCTTATCAGTCAGCTGCAGCATTTTATGAAGTGTGTTTTAACCACTTTTTCCGCGCGCCAAATGAGAAAGATGGCGGCGATTTGGTTTACTACCAAGGTCACATCTCTCCAGGTATCTACTCTCGTGCATTCGTTGAAGGTCGTCTAACTGAAGAACAGCTAGATAACTTCCGTCAAGAAGTAGACGGTAAAGGTATTCCTTCTTACCCTCACCCGAAACTCATGCCTGAATTCTGGCAGTTCCCAACAGTTTCTATGGGTCTTGGTCCTATTTCTGCTATCTATCAAGCTCGCTTCTTGAAGTACCTTGAAGGCCGCGGTCTAAAAGAGACTTCTGAGCAACGTGTTTACGCGTTCTTAGGCGATGGTGAGATGGATGAGCCGGAATCACGTGGTGCACTTTCTTTCGCTTCTCGTGAGAAGCTAGACAACCTATGTTTCCTTATCAACTGTAACCTTCAGCGCCTAGATGGTCCTGTAATGGGTAACGGTAGCATCATCCAAGAACTAGAAGGCCTGTTCAAAGGCGCTGGTTGGAATGTTGTTAAAGTTATCTGGGGTAGCAACTGGGATTCTCTACTTGCGAAAGACACCACTGGTAAGCTTCTTCAGCTAATGAACGAAACTATCGATGGCGACTATCAGACATTCAAATCTAAAGATGGTGCATACGTACGTGAGCACTTCTTTGGTAAATACCCAGAAACAGCGGCACTTGTTGCAGACATGACTGACGATGAAGTCTTCGCTCTTAAGCGTGGTGGTCATGATTCATCTAAACTGTTTGCTGCATTTAACAATGCAAAAGAAACAGGTGGTAAGCCAACAGTAATCCTAGCGAAAACTGTTAAGGGTTACGGCATGGGTGATGCGGCTGAAGGTAAGAACATTGCGCACGGTGTGAAGAAAATGGACATGACTCATGTTCAGCATCTACGTGACCGTCTTGGCTTAGAAGATATTCTTTCAGATGAGAAGATCAAAGATCTTCCTTACTTGAAGTTGGAAGAAGGCTCGCCGGAATACGAATACCTCCACGCGCGTCGTAACGCGTTAAAGGGCTATACACCTAAGCGCTCTCCTAAATTTACTCAAGAGTTTAAAGTACCAGAGCTAGACGCATTTGCTCCTCTACTTGGTGAGCAGAAGCGTGATATTTCTACTACGATGGCTTACGTTCGTACTTTGAATATCTTGCTTAAAGATAAGAACATTGGTAAGAACATTGTTCCTATTATCTGTGATGAAGCGCGTACCTTTGGTATGGAAGGCTTATTCCGCCAGGTTGGTATCTACAACCCTGAAGGTCAAGAATACACGCCTGAAGATAAAGGTATTGTTTCTTACTACAAAGAAGCGACGTCTGGTCAGGTTCTTCAAGAAGGGATCAATGAGCTAGGCTCTATGGCATCTTGGGTTGCAGCTGCGACTTCTTACAGCACCAACGATCTGCCAATGATCCCATTCTACATCTACTACTCAATGTTCGGTTTCCAACGTATTGGTGACATGGCATGGTTAGCGGGTGACCAACAAGCACGTGGTTTCCTACTAGGCGCGACTGCCGGTCGTACCACGCTAAATGGTGAAGGTCTACAGCACGAAGATGGTCACTCACACATCATGGCGGGCACTGTTCCGAACTGTATCTCTTACGACCCAACGTTTGCATACGAACTAGCGGTTATCACGCAAGACGGTATCCGTCGCATGTATGGTGAGAACCAAGAGAACGTTTACTACTACCTCACAGTAATGAATGAAAACTACGCAATGCCAGCAATGCCAGAAGGCGCTGAAGAAGGCATTCGTAAGGGTATCTACAAGCTTGAATCACACGCGGGTGCTAAAGCGAAAGTTCAGTTGATGAGCTCTGGTACTATCATGAACGAAGCGCGTAAAGCAGCACAGATCCTAAGCGAAGAATATGGCGTAGCATCTGATGTATTCTCTGTGACTTCTTTCAATGAGCTAACTCGTGACGGTCAAAATGTTGAGCGTGACAACATGCTTCACCCAGAAGCAGAAGAGAAAGTACCGTACATCACACAAGTTCTTGGTAATGAACCTGCAATTGCAGTGACGGATTACATGAAAAACTACGCTGAGCAAGTACGTGCATTCGTTCCTGCTGAGTCGTACAAAGTACTTGGTACTGACGGCTTCGGTCGCTCGGATAGCCGTGCAAACCTACGTCGCCACTTCGAAGTGAATGCTGGCTACATTGTTGTTGCAGCGCTAACTGAACTCGCTAAGCGTGGTGATGTTGAGAAGTCAGTGGTTGCTGAAGCAATCAAGAAATTCGACATCGACACTGAAAAAACTAACCCGCAATACGCATAAGACTTGCATTAAGGTAGGAAAACACAATGGCAATCGAAATTAATGTACCAGACATCGGTGCGGATGAGGTTGAAGTAACTGAAATTCTTGTAAGCGTTGGCGACAAGGTTGAAGAAGAACAATCTCTAATCACTGTAGAAGGCGATAAAGCTTCTATGGAAGTTCCTGCTTCTCAAGCGGGTATCGTTAAAGAAATCAAGGTTGCTGAAGGCGACAATGTTTCTACTGGTTCTTTAATCATGATCTTCGAAGCAGAAGGTGCTGCAGCAGCACCGGCTGCGCCAGCAGTTGAAGCGGCGGCACCAGTTGCTGCAGCTCCTGCAGCGGCAGCTGAGCTTAAAGAAGTTCACGTTCCTGATATCGGCGGCGACGAAGTTGAAGTAACTGAAATCATGGTTGCTATCGGCGATGCAGTTGAAGAAGAGCAATCTCTTCTTACTGTTGAAGGTGATAAGGCTTCAATGGAAGTTCCTGCTCCATTCGCTGGTATCGTTAAAGAAATCAAGATCGCTTCTGGTGATTCAGTTTCTACTGGTTCTCTAGTAATGGTATTCGAAGTAGCTGGCTCTGCACCTGCAGCCGCTCCTGCTCCAGCGGCGGCAGCACCAGTTGCAGCGGCTCCAGTAGCATCAGCTGAAAAAGAAGTGAACGTTCCTGATATCGGTGGCGACGAAGTTGAAGTCACTGAAATCATGGTAGCGGTTGGTGATACAGTTGAAGAAGAGCAATCTCTAATCACTGTAGAAGGCGACAAAGCTTCTATGGAAGTTCCAGCACCTTTCGCCGGTACGGTGAAAGAAATCAAGATCGCAGCGGGTGACAAAGTGTCGACTGGCTCGCTAATCATGGTCTTTGAAGTTGCGGGCGCAGCACCATCAGCGGCTCCAACTCAAGCGGCGGCGCCAGCAGCAGCTCCGGCTCCTGCGCAAAAAGCGGCGGCTCCTGCAGCGTCAGCAACCGGCGACTTCCAAGAAAATAATGAGTACGCACACGCATCTCCTGTAGTTCGTCGTCTTGCGCGCGAATTCGGTATTAATCTAGCGAAGATTAAACCGACTGGCCGTAAGAGCCGTATCGTGAAAGAAGACGTACAAAACTACGTGAAAGACGCGCTTAAACGCCTAGAATCTGGTGCTGCGGCATCTGGTAAAGGTGACGGTGCGGCACTTGGTCTTCTTCCTTGGCCAAAAGTAGACTTCAGCAAGTTTGGTGAAACTGAGCTTAAGCCTCTTTCTCGTATCAAGAAGATTTCTGGCGCAAACCTACACCGTAACTGGGTAATGATCCCGCACGTTACTCAGTGGGACAACGCTGATATCACTGAAGTTGAGCAGTTCCGTAAAGAACAGAATGCGATCGAAGCTAAGAAAGATTCTGGCATTAAGATCACACCACTTGTGTTCATTATGAAAGCGGCAGCGAAAGCGCTAGAAGCGTTCCCATCGTTCAACTCTTCTCTATCTGAAGACGGTGAAAGCCTAGTTCTGAAGAAGTACGTGAACATCGGTATCGCGGTTGATACGCCAAATGGTCTTGTTGTTCCTGTCTTTAAAGACGTGAACAAGAAAGGCATCTACGAGCTTTCTGAAGAGCTAATGGCGATTTCTAAGAAAGCGCGTTCTGGTAAACTGACTGCGGCTGATATGCAAGGCGGTTGTTTCACTATTTCTAGCTTGGGCGGCATCGGTGGTACTGCGTTTACTCCAATCGTTAACGCTCCAGAAGTGGGCATCCTAGGTGTATCTAAGTCTGAAATGAAGCCTGTATGGAACGGTAAAGAATTCAAGCCGCGCCTACAATTGCCACTTTCTCTTTCTTACGATCACCGCGTGGTCGATGGAGCAGAAGGTGCACGCTTTATCAGCCACCTAAACGGCTGCCTAAGCGACATTCGTCGTCTAGTGCTATAAGCAGGTATCAATTGAGAGGCGGCAATATTGGCCGCCTCTATTGAAATAAATCGATGACTGATTCATGAAGAATTGGTTTTTCGCAATTGAAGTGTTGTCTAGCTCACAGGCTAAATGGATTTGCTTTTCACACCATTCACATCTCTGTAGACTGTTTGCGGTCTGAATAATGGTTTGAAAACAAACTGACTAGAATAACAAATGTCTTCCCCGCTTAGCCTGTTAGGGATAATGACTACAAGAGGTCAAAATGAGCAAAGAAATTAAAGCCCAAGTTGTTGTACTTGGATCAGGTCCTGCAGGTTATTCTGCTGCGTTTCGCTGTGCAGATTTAGGTCTGGATACGGTATTAGTTGAACGTTTCAGCACGCTTGGCGGTGTATGTCTGAACGTGGGTTGTATCCCATCAAAAGCACTGCTACACGTTTCTAAAGTAATCGAAGAAGCGAAGTCACTATCTGAGCACGGTATCGTATTTGGCGAACCAACTATGGATCTCGATAAAGTTCGTAGCTGGAAAGACAAAGTTGTCAATCAGTTGACTGGCGGTCTTGGCGGAATGGCTAAGATGCGCAAAGTAACCGTGGTTAATGGTTACGGTAAATTTACTGGCGCTAACTCTATCGAAGTTGAAGGTCAAGACGGCAAAACTGTTGTTAACTTCGACAACGCGATTGTTGCAGCAGGTTCTCGTCCGATTGAATTACCATTCATTCCGCATGAAGACCCACGTATCTGGGATTCAACAGATGCGCTAGAGCTGAAAGAAGTGCCTAAGAAACTGCTTATCATGGGCGGTGGTATCATTGGTCTTGAGATGGGTACGGTGTACCACTCTCTGGGTTCTCAAATCGACGTTGTTGAAATGTTCGATCAAGTGATCCCTGCCGCTGATAAAGACATCATTAAAGTCTTCACTAAGCGTATCAAGAAGAAGTTTAACTTGATGCTTGAAACAAAAGTAACTGCAGTTGAAGCAAAAGAAGACGGTATCTACGTTTCAATGGAAGGCAAGAAAGCGCCAGCTGAAGCTGAGCGCTACGATGCAGTCTTGGTTGCAATCGGCCGTGTACCTAACGGTAAGCTAATCGATGCTGAAAAAGCGGGCATTGCAGTCGACGAGCGCGGCTTTATCAATGTTGATAAGCAAATGCGTACTAACGTTGCTCACATCCACGCGATTGGCGATGTGGTTGGCCAACCGATGTTGGCTCACAAAGGTGTGCATGAAGGTCACGTAGCGGCTGAAGTGATTTCTGGTAAGAAACACTACTTCGATCCTAAAGTGATTCCTTCAATCGCGTACACTGAGCCAGAAGTCGCATGGGTTGGTAAGACTGAGAAAGAAGCAAAAGCGGAAGGCGTAAACTACGAAACGGCAATTTTCCCTTGGGCTGCTTCTGGTCGTGCGATCGCATCTGACTGCGCTGACGGTATGACTAAGATGATCTTCGACAAAGATAGCAAGCGTGTTATCGGTGGCGCGATCGTTGGTACTAACGGCGGCGAATTGCTGGGCGAAATTGGTCTAGCGATTGAAATGGGTTGTGATGCAGAAGATCTTGCACTGACAATCCACGCACACCCAACATTGCATGAATCTGTTGGTCTGGCTGCGGAAGTCTTTGAAGGCTCTATTACCGATCTTCCTAACGCGAAAGCGAAGAAGAAAAAGTAATTCGACCTGATATCTATATTGAAAATGCAGCCTTTTATGGCTGCATTTTTTATGGTCGTAACATACTGAAAAATAGATATCACAGATAAAAAAAGCCGCTGATTTATCAGCGGCTTTTCAACTTCAGTGATATGTCGTGAGTCGATAGGCCTGTAGCCATTCCTCACCCGGTATTTACTGGTAAATACACATCATATTCAGTTGTCCCTCGACGAGCTTATTAGCGGCTTCTACGTCTTGTAACCGATTGGCTTGAATAAACGAAGAGTAGAAGATGCCATGAAACATGGTCGCTAGGTGCTCAGGTTGATATTGATTGCTTATTTCACCCCGTTCAATAGCTCGGCTAAACATGTTTTGCACAAGCATTTGATTAGTTTGATTGGTGGAAACAAACAGTGGCCAAACTTCATCGCGTGTGGATGCACTCCACTCAACCCATACTTTAAGCCAATGGCAATCATTGATCACAAGTTCGATCATGGCCTTGGTAATGTTGGTTGAGTTTTCACGTGCATGAAGATCTAAGTCGATGTTATCAGAAAGGAAGTTAGAAAATTGGCGAACCACATGGTTCAGCACATCGTCGACGAGATCTTCGCGAGTGGGGAAATAATTGAAAACAGTCGCCACTGATACTTGAGCAATTTCAGCAATATCTGCATGGCCTCCTCGGCCAATCCCTCTGCGTGCAAACACTTCTAACGCAATTTCCATTAATTGCAGTTTACGCTTTTGTGGTGACAAGCGCGTGCGCGGTCTCTTTATAATAGAATCCATAGATACTAATCCTTGCCAAGTGATTTGTTATACAGGCTTCAATTCCTGTTTTATTAGTTATTTAATATCCAATTTATTAATTATTATATGCCTTGTGTTTTGCCCTATGAGTGTAATGGTGCATATCTTTTAGGTCAATGAGTTATGGCAATATTATGACTACTTCTGCGAGTTAGTAAGGTTTCATTAACCGCGATAACATAATAAAAAACACTCTATATAGTGGTAAAAATTTAACTATCTTTGGGAGGAATGATAAGATGTGGCGCACAAATTTGAGTGCGGTTGCTATGTTTATAGTAATTAACACCACGTGATTGATGAATTGAGTATGAAACATACAGTAGAAGTGATGATTGCTGAGCAAGAAGTTCAGCAGCGAGTGAAAGAGCTAGGCCTAGCGATCACCGAACATTATCAAGGAAGTGACAATTTAGTGTTGGTTGGATTGTTGCGCGGTTCGTTTATTTTTATGGCCGACTTGGCGCGCGCTGTGGAAGTTAATCACGAAGTCGACTTTATGACGGCTTCTAGCTACGGCAACGCGATGGAAAGTACTCGTGATGTTCGTATTTTGAAAGACCTAGATGATGATATTGAAGGCAAAGATGTACTTCTTATCGAAGACATCATAGATACGGGCAATACCTTGACTAAGGTTAAAGAGATCTTGTCTTTACGTGGCCCTAAGTCTATCGAAATCTGTACTTTACTAGACAAACCATCTCGTCGTGAAGTTGATGTGGATGTGAAATGGGTTGGTTTTACTATCCCAGACGAGTTTGTTGTGGGTGTCGGCATTGACTACGCGCAGAAGTATCGCCACCTACCGTACATTGGTAAGGTCGTTCCTCAAGAGTAATCTTGACATTTTGTTAAGATTTTCTTGAAAAATAGCGCTTTGAGGCGCTATTTTTGTATGCGTTAACTATCCTTTTTGAGGAGATTACTTCTTAAGGATATCGCTTATCGCCTTTTGGTGGGACGACTCTAACGTTTCGCTTTTTGCACAGCGTACGCCGAGGTCTTCTAACTTCCCGTCACCGATACCATATATCACCCCGTGTATTTCAACGTCTTGGCCTCTTTCCCATGCATTCTGCATGATGGTTGAGTTGCCTAAGTTGTATACTTGCTCAGCGACATTGAGTTCACACAGCTTATCAGCCCACTTATTCTCTGGAAGGTGAGAAAATTCGCTTTTATGCTTTAGGTAGAGATCGCGAATATGTAATAGCCAGTTATTGATTAGGCCTAACTTCGGATTTTCAATAGCGGCAAGGACACCACCACAACCATAGTGGCCGCAGACGATAATGTGTTTAACTTTGAGTACGTCGACTGCGTATTGTACGACAGACAAACAATTAAGATCGGTATGAATAACTTGGTTGGCAACGTTACGGTGAACGAACAGTTCCCCTGAGTAAAGGCCGGTTAATCGCTCCGCGGGAACGCGGCTATCTGAGCAACCTATCCATAGGAAATCCGGGCTTTGCCCTTGAGCTAGAGTTGCAAAGAATTCAGGGCGTTCTGATTTGATTGACTTGGACCACTCGGTATTATTGTCAAACAACTTTTTAATTTCTGGCATTCCACTTTCCTCACTTATTTGCCACACTATACACAAACTTGCCCAGCTGGGCTCGAAAAAATTCTGCCAAATTTACTCATCAGATCACTGAATAACAACAGGTAAAATTGGTTCACTCACCCTTATTCTCACTTTGAACATAACTTATGTACGCATTAGAAATAGACAAGTTACACAAGACTTATGCTGGTGGCTTTGAAGCGCTCAAAGGCATTAGCTTAACCGTGGAAAAAGGCGACTTTTATGCATTACTAGGGCCTAATGGTGCAGGCAAGTCGACCACTATTGGCATCATCTCCTCTTTGGTTAATAAATCTTCAGGCTTAGTGAAAGTGTTTGGTTTCGATATCGACACCGACTTAGAGCGCGCTAAACAAAACCTAGGCTTAGTGCCACAAGAATTCAACTTCAACCAGTTTGAAACGGTTGAGCAGATTGTATTGCAGCAGGCCGGCTACTATGGTGTGCCGAAAGCATTGGCTCAGGAGCGTTCTAAGAAATACCTATCTCAATTAGATCTGTGGGAGAAACGTACTGAGCGGGCCAGAAATTTATCTGGAGGAATGAAACGCCGTCTGATGATCGCTCGAGCGTTGATGCACGAGCCCAAACTGCTTATTTTAGATGAGCCTACTGCCGGGGTTGATATTGAACTTCGCCGATCTATGTGGGAGTTCCTACGAAAGATTAACCAAGAGCAGGCGATCACCATCATTTTGACGACTCATTACTTGGAAGAAGCTGAAATGTTGTGCAGAAATATCGGCATTATCAATCGTGGCGATCTGATTGAAAATACGTCGATGAAATCACTGCTGAATCAGCTACATGTAGAGACTTTTATTCTTGATTTAGACAAGGCTGATGATCTACCTAAGTTGACCGGTGTAACTTCGCAAAAGCTGGTCAATGGCTCACTTGAAATTGAAATCGAGAAAACGGTTGGATTGAACCAAGTGTTTCAACAACTGACGGATCTCGGTGTACAGGTACTATCGATGAGAAATAAAGCCAACCGTTTGGAAGAACTCTTCGTGGATATTGTGAAACAAAAAGGGGAGGAGGCGTAGTCATGTACCGTTTATATTGGACTGCATTTTGTAGTTTAGTGGCAAAAGAAATCAATCGTTTTACTCGTATCTGGATTCAAACGCTTGTCCCACCTGCCATTACCATGACACTGTATTTCGTGATTTTTGGTAGCTTGATCGGCTCTAGAATAGGCCAAATGCATGGCTTTAGCTACATGCAATATATTGTTCCTGGGCTGATCATGATGTCGGTGATTACCAACTCTTATTCCAATGTTGCCTCTTCTTTCTTTAGCGCAAAATTTCAGCGTAATATTGAAGAATTGCTTGTTGCGCCGGTTCCTACCTATGTAATTATTTTTGGTTATATTATGGGGGGGGTGGTACGCGGCTTGTTAGTGGGAACCATAGTGACTTGCGTGTCGTTATTCTTTGCTCATTTGCATGTGCAGCATTGGGGAATTGTCATTGCGACCGTATTTTTGACTTCGGTGGTGTTTTCTCTGGGTGGTTTAATCAATGCGGTGTTCGCGCGCACTTTTGATGACATCTCTATCGTACCCACTTTCATTTTGACGCCTCTAACTTATTTAGGGGGCGTGTTCTATTCCATCAACTTACTGCCTGAATTTTGGCAGACTGTGTCAAAAATAAATCCTATCGTGTATATGGTGAATGCTTTCCGTTATGGCTTTTTAGGTATTTCCGATGTAGGGATAGGCACATCGTTTGCTATGTTGTTTGCTTTTGTGATTGCTCTTTATTCTTTGGCGCATTATTTGGTCGCTAAAGGGGTAGGACTGCGGACTTAATAGTTTGTTATAGAAAATAAAAATTGTTATAGAAATAAAAAGGCCGACATAATTGTCGGCCTTTTTATTGATAGCTGAGATTCATTTCTAGCGAGTCGTAGACAGCTACTCGATGTTTTCTTTACTGGCAGCTTCGACTGTGTCGGAAGGTTCATCCTTCGCTTCAGTTTGCAGCTCTACCAGTTGGTTGTCTATTAAGCGTGCCTGACCTAAATAGGCCGACATTAATATAACCGCTTGCTCTGAGTCGGCAGTGATCGCTTGCAGCGTTCTTGAATCACGAATATAGATTTCATCTGGCTGCAAACCTGCTGCGCGCAACTGATCGCTGGCATCTTCAACGATAGATGCGTACTCGTCACGGCCACTACGAATTGCACTACTGATCCAGCGCATCGTACGAGCCAATACAGGCGCACGTTGGCGCTCGTCAATCGTTAGCATGTTGTTGCGAGAGCTCATGGCGAGACCGTCCATTTCACGGACAGTCGGTACGCCTATGATGTTGATATCCATCGCAAGGTCTTGCGCCATTTGCTTGATAACGGCCAACTGCTGGAAATCTTTCTCACCAAAACAAGCAACATTCGGTTGTACGATATTGAATAGCTTAGCAACGATAGTCGCCACACCACGGAAATGGCCCGGACGTGAAGCGCCTTCCAAAGTATGTGATAACCCTGGCACTTCGACGAAAGTTTGTTTTTCCAATCCTAGCGGGTACATGATGTCGGGCGTTGGTGTGAACAACACGTCAACGGCTTCGGCTACCAACTTTTGCGAATCTTCTTCCAGAGTACGCGGGTAGTTACTTAGATCTTCTGCTCGCTCGAATTGCATCGGGTTGACAAAAATACTGGCAACTACCACGTCTGCGTTTTCGCGCGCTTTGCGAATCAGAGTCAAGTGACCATCGTGTAAGTTGCCCATGGTTGGGACAAAGCCGATTCTTAGCCCTTCTCGTTTGTATTGCTGGATCCGCTCTCTCAGAGAAGAGATATCAGTAAAAGTTTGCATGGGTCTATCCTCTAAGCAATGGTATGGGCTTCACCAGGGAAGGCACCGCTTTCAACTTCTTCAATATAGAGAGACACAGCTTGACGCATATCACCCGCTTCGTCGAGGAAGTTTTTTGAGAACTTCGGCATGTAATTCGCTGAAATCCCAAACATATCATGCATAACTAGGATTTGACCGTCGGTTGCATTACCGGCACCAATACCAATGACTGGAATGGTTAACGCCTCTGTGATGCGAGCCGCTAATGCTGCAGGTATACACTCGAGTACCAGAAGCTGTGCGCCAGCGGCTTGTAGCGCAAGCGCGTCTTCTAGAATTAAGTCTGCCTTGTCTTGCTCACGACCTTGGACTTTGAAGCCGCCAAATATATTGACTGACTGTGGAGTTAGGCCAAGATGAGCACAAACAGGAACGGCGCGTTCGGTGAGCGCTTTTACTGTCTCAACAAGCCAAGCACCGCCTTCTATTTTGACCATATTTGCGCCAGCTCGCATTAAGGTTGCGGCATTTTCACAAGATTGCTCAATATTGGCAAAGCTCATGAACGGCATATCAGCGAGTAGCAATGCATTTTGGCTACCAGCTCGCACACAGCGAGTGTGGTAAGCAATCTCATCAATCGTCACTGGTAGGGTATCAGAGTGTCCCTGTAGTACCATACCTAGTGAATCCCCAACTAATAGGACAGGCATGTTTTGGTTTTCAAACAATTGAGCAAAGCTGGCGTCATATGCTGTCGCCGACGCAAACTTACGACCTTCTTGTTTCCACTTAACAAGGTCGTTGATCGTGATCTTTTTCATTCAGTGTCCTTAATCGGAGTTGGCTATGGTTGCCAAATATTGAGTCCGTTGCGCTCTATACTTTTCAGTAACTCTTCAAGATGACTTCCATCAGGGAGGCACAAGTTCGGCGCTATTTCGGCTAGAGGGTAGAGCACGAATTCGCGTTCTTTCATCCCATAGTGGGGGATGGTTAGCCTTGGCAGATCAATCGTGTGATCGCCATATAAGATGATGTCTAGGTCGAGTGTCCTCGGCCCCCAACGCTCATCTTTACGGACTCGCCCGTGCGTATTCTCAATCGACTGAGTCTGATCAAGTAGCTCGAGCGGAGTTAATTGAGTCGTGATTTTTACGACGGCATTAATATAATTAGGCTGGTCTTGCGGCCCCATAGGGCTACTCGTATACAGCTTGGAAGCGCGGGCAAACTCAGACTTAGGCAGTTGCTTCAACGCTTCTATGGCCTGCTGCGCTTGAGCAGCAGGATCCGAGAGATTACTACCGACAGCAATGTATGCAGCAATCATTATTCTGCCTTGCTTTTCGTTTTCTTCCGGTAGTTTCTACGACGGCGATAATTTGGTTTTCCTTCATCATCACCTTGCAACGCCATTTCTTGTTTTTTCTCACGGCTAGCTTGTTGGAACGTGTCCCACCACTTGGCTAGCTGTTCGGTCTCGCCTTGTTCGATCTCACCGCGCATGACTAGGAAATCAAACCCAGCACGGAACTTATTCAGTTCCATTAAGCGAAATGCTCGCTTACCGCTGCGGCGTGGCAGGCGAAGTTGCAATTGCCAAATCTCGCGAACTGTCGCAGTGTGGCGTTTAGGAATTGCAATGGTTTTTACTTGCTGATCAAGCACAATGTTGCTGGCTTCCATTACGGCGTCGTAATAAGACAGCTTGCGTTCAGTAACCAATTTATCGGCCAGACCAATCATCGGATACCACAACATCGCAGCAAACATAAACGCAGGATTGATGCGTTTACCTTCTTCTGCGCGAAGATCGGTGGAGTCTAACACAATATCGAGCATTTGTTCTGTGTGGCTCGAATAATCTTCAGTGAAGTGCTCGGAGACTGTCGGGAACAGTTGCTGGAACAGGTCATACTCACGCATTAGGTGATAGGTTTCTAGACCATTACCTGATTGCAGTAGTTTCAACGATTCTTCATAAAGCCTTGCTGCCGGAATGTCTTTTAGCAGGTGTGCTAGATTTTCAATCGGAGCGGCGGTTTCTTCTTCAATGTCAAAATCGAGTTTACAAGCGAAGCGAACGGCTCTTAGCATTCGCACCGGATCTTCACGATAGCGGACGTCAGCATCACCAATCAGGCGGATCAGTTTGTCTTCAAGATCTTCTTTGCCTTCGGCATAATCATGAATGCTGTAGTCGGAAATGTTGTAGTACATCGCATTGATGGTGAAGTCGCGGCGTTCGGCATCTTCGTCGATAGAACCATAGACGTTATCGCGTAATAACATGCCTTCTTTTGATTGGGCTGAAGTATGTTTACTTGGCGTTTGATGGTGGCCACGGAAAGTGGCCACTTCGATGATGTCGCGGCCAAACATAATATGAGCTAAACGAAAACGGCGACCGATCAAGCGGCAGTTACGGAACAAATGTTTGATTTGTTCTGGTGTGGCGTTGGTCGCAATATCGAAATCTTTTGGAGTATGTCCCAACAATAGATCGCGAACACCGCCTCCGACTAGGTAGGCTTCGTAGCCAGCACCAGTTAGGCGATACAACACTTTTAATGCGTTGTCGCTAATATTCTGGCGCGAGATATTATGCTCTTGGCGAGTAATGACGTTTAACGCCAAATCTGTGTATGCATTAGACTCGTAAGGAGTACAGTCGTTTCTATTCATCTGCTCTAAAATTGTAGGTTGAGCCCGCTAAGTGTTCGGCGCTAGGCGACAATTGGGTCAATATTGGCCTAATAATAACTTACGAAAGGCCATTTGAGAATCGTGGCGTGATCTCGATCGCTTCAGGAAGTTGATGTAGATCCCAATGTTGACAGCCCCATGTGACTAATTCTGCCACGCTGGCTTCATACATACTTTGTTCCATGTTGAAACCTAACACCTTCATTGCTCTGATTAAATCCTTTTTTGGATCGTCTAAGCTTATCGCTGTCGCATGGTTTTGTTTCGACAATTTATTGCCATTTTCATCCAAAATTAGCGGCAAGTGAAGATAGCTAACGAGGGGAGCATCGAGGGCCTGGTATAAGCTGATCTGCCTTCCTGTGGGTTCAATCAAGTCAGCGCCGCGCACTACTTCAGTGATACCTTGCTCGATATCATCAATCACAACGGCTAGATTGTAGGCATACAATCCATCTCGACGTTTGACGATAAAATCTTCTTTCGCCTGCGCTTCTGGAATCGGTATCTGGCCGTGTTTTTGATCCAGAAATGCCATCACAGGTGAGTCAACTTTTAATCTCACTGAGCATTGTTTGGGGTTGCTAGGGATTGCCTCTCGGCAGGTTCCTAGATAATAACCGCCAGAGGCTTTAATTTGTTTGCGACTGCATTGACAATAATAGGCGTGCCCAGAGGTAAGCCAGGCATCAATATGTGCTTGATAAAGGGCGTGGCGCTGGCTTTGATACGCGATCTCGCCATCCCATTCAAGTTGATAGGCTGCTAAGGTTTTGAGTATTAATGAGGCGGCACCTGGCATTTCTCTCGGCGGGTCAAGATCTTCAATTCTGACTAGCCATTGGCCTTGTTGGGATTTTGCTTGGAAGTAGCTACCGAGCGCGGCAACAAGCGATCCAAAATGTAGCGGGCCAGAAGGAGAAGGAGCAAAGCGGCCAATGTAACTCATAATTCTCTCGATGCGGTCGTCAAAATAAGCGGTCGTCAAAATAAAAAGGGAGCTTACGCTCCCTTTTTTCGTTTCGCGATTAAACTAGCCTTGTAGCTGCTTCTCTTTGATTTCTGCAAGTGTTTTGCAGTCAATACAAAGGTCTGCGGTTGGTCTAGCTTCTAAACGGCGAATACCGATTTCGACCCCACAAGATTCACAGAAGCCAAAGTCGTCTTCTTCAATCTTGGTTAGTGTTTTCTCAATTTTCTTGATCAAACGACGCTCACGGTCTCGGTTACGTAGCTCTAAGCTAAACTCTTCTTCTTGAGAAGCGCGATCGACCGGATCTGGGAAGTTGGCGGCTTCGTCCTGCATATGGTGCACAGTGCGATCGACTTCTTCCCTAAGCTGGTTGCGCCATGCGTCTAAGATTTTTGTAAAATGAGCCAGTTGCTCTGATGACATGTACTCTTCACCAGCTTGCTCTTGGTATGGCTCAACCCCTGCAATGGCTAGGATGCCTAGCGCTTTTTTCTTTGATTCTGGCATGCAGCATCTCCTACTAACACCTAGTCAACTGTCAAATCACTCGCTAATTTTAGGCGGGTATCTATAACAAAAACACGTTATAGAGGCAATTGCTAACGTATAAACTTGTTGTCACTGTGAAGAATGCAGCACTTTTAATTACTGACAAAATCAACACGTTTGACGAGCTTCATTTCCAAATGCGAAATGTGTGCCAAGTAGCACAACACTTCTACCCCTTGTTCAATAGCGAGATTCAACAAATCTGAATAACTGGCGTCTATATGGTGTGCGGCAGACACTTTTTCAATGCCTGAATGCAAAACTGTGAATAAAAGTACCGCTCTTTTGCCTTCATTCGCCATTTTTGTGAGCTCTCGCAAGTGCTTTTGCCCACGTGTGGTCACTGCATCAGGGAAAAAGCCATGCCCTGTTTGTGGGTCCGGCAGCAAGGTGACGCTTTTCACTTCAATATAGCAGTCAGGGTGTACATCGTCGCTAAGTAAAATGTCAATACGGCTATTTTCGTCGCCATATTTGACTTCGGTTTTTAATTGCTGATAGCCAGTGAGCTCCTCAATTACACCATTTTTAATGGCTTCGACGGCCAGTTGGTTGGCGCGCGCTGTATTGATGCAAATGTGGTGGTTGTGCTGGGTTTCAATAAGCTCCCAGCTATTTGGGTATTTGCGCTTGGGGTTATCGGAGGTAGAAAACCAAATTTTACTCTTTGGTTCGGCGCACCCCGTCATTGATCCAGTGTTAGCGCAGTGAATAGTGCGATTTGTGCCGTCGTTGAGCGTGACGTCGGCTAGAAAACGTTTGTAGCGCTTTATGAGAGTTGCAGACTCAAGTGGGGGATTGAAGTGCATTTCATTACTGTTTTTATGTACAATAGTTTGTCCATTTAAGCATAAGAGGCCACCCTTGTCACAACTGCCTATTGAAGCGGTACTTGCCGATCTGTTGCACGCCGTACGCCAGCAATCACAAATTATTCTGCAAGCGGCTCCCGGCGCTGGTAAGTCAACCCATTTTCCTCTGACTTTGATTAAGGAGGGGATTGTGAGTGGTAAAATTATTTTGCTTGAACCTCGGCGATTGGCGGCAAAATCGATCGCGCACTACCTTGCAAAGCAGCTTGGTGAGTCTGTCGGAGAGACTGTGGGCTATCGTATGCGCGGTGATACTCGGGTGGGTAAACATACACGGCTTGAAATCGTTACCGAAGGCGTGATGACTCGTATGCTCCAGCAAGATCCTATGTTGGATGGGGTGGGTATGCTGATTTTCGATGAGTATCACGAACGCAGTATTCATGCTGATCTTTCTCTAGCACTGGCGCTTGAAATTCAGCAGGCGTTGCGTGAAGAGCTCAAAATTGTCGTGATGTCGGCGACACTGGATGCGCAGGCGCTACAGGCGCTGATGCCTGATGCTGCTTATATTCACAGCCAAGGTCGCCAGTTTCCAGTGGAGACTCGCCACCTGCCTCTTGGACGAAATGAGTATTTAATGACGGCGCTGGTGCGCCATATTCATTCACTGGTGCGCCATGAGTCAGGGTCTATTTTGGTTTTTTTGCCATCAACGGCGATGATAAAGCAATTGGCAGAGCGGCTAGACGACGATTTGCCTTCTGTTGATGTTCGCCCTTTGTATGGTCAGTTACCACTGCTTCAGCAGCAGCGTGCGATTGCCCCCGCCCCTGATGGACGGCGAAAAGTCGTGCTGGCAACCAATATTGCTGAAACATCTCTGACCATTGAGGGTGTCAGGGTGGTACTCGACACGGGATTGGAGCGGGTGGCTAAATTCGACTTGAAAACAGGTATCACCAAATTAGAGCAAGTGAAAATAGCTCAGTCTTCGGCGCAGCAACGAACCGGGCGTGCTGGGCGTACTGAGCCGGGCGTATGTCTGCGTTTATACAGTGAGAGTCAATATTCACAACAGCCGGCAGTACCACCACCAGAGATACTGCGCGTTGATTTGGCGAATTTAGCCATGGAACTCGTTCAGTGGGGTGTCGCTGATGGCAGTGAATTGTGTTGGCTAGACGTACCACCTCAGAAAGGTCTTGAGCAGGCTAGGCAATTGCTTAGTATGCTGGGCCTATTGGATAAACAGAGCCGCTTTACAACACAAGGTTTACAGGCTTACCAACTGGGGCTTGAGCCTAGACTTGCTGCAATGCTGGTGAAATCAAGCGATGAGTTGCTTGGTTGGTATCATACGGCATTAGTCGCGGCAGCTTTACTGGAGCAACAAAATAAGCGTTCAGTTGATTTTGGACAACTACTGTCACTTTTTCTCGATCGCCGTCATCCCCAGCAGAAAATGGTACTCGACCGAATTCATCGCCTTGCCGACAAAATGCAACAAGCATTCGAGATCCGCGAGGTTTCTGCTCACTATTTACCGCTCGTTTTGAGTTTGGCCTATCCTGATAGGATCGCGCAAAAGCGCCATCAACAAGTCGGAAAGTATGTTTTGGCTAACGGGCATGGCGCTGAAGTGCGCGTGGAAGAGCCTTTATCGGATGAAGAGTATCTTATCGCGGTTGATCTGATGCGATCTTCTTCTAATGCTAGCCAAGTGCACCTCGCGGTAGCGTTGGATATGCAAACCTTACGTGCCGAACGCCCTGATTTGCTGAAAAAACAAGAAATCGTGGAGTGGAGTGAACAAAAAGGCCGCTTGCTTGCTGAGTGCCGTGAATGCATTGGTCAGTTAGTCTTATCTCGCTCGCCATTGAAAAAACCTTCTTCTGAGCAGTACCGTCAAGCTCTGTTAAATTATGTGCGAGAGAATGGCTTGGCGAGCTTGAACTGGTCGGTGAGCGCTAGCGCTCTACTATCTCGTATACGCTGCGCGATTGAATGGCTGCCAGAGCTTGAGTGGCCCGCGATGGATGAGGAGAGCCTGCTGGAGGAGTTACCTCTGTGGTTAGATCCTTATTTGAACGGTGTCACCAATTTGAGCCAATTACAGGCGGTCGTGCTGGAAGATCCGCTACTTGCTCGTATAGGCTGGGAATTACAACAAACACTGAATGAACATTTACCAGTGCATTACCTGCTACCGACAGGCAATAAAAAATCGATTCGTTACCAAGAAGGGCAGCAGCCAGTTCTGTCCGTGCGTTTGCAAGAAATGTTCGGCGAACGATGCTCGCCAACGATCGCGAGAGGAAGAAAAATCTTGCAGCTTGAACTCCTGTCTCCGGCGCAGCGCCCACTGCAAGTGACGCAAGATCTTGCCGGCTTTTGGCAAGGAGCCTACAAAGAGGTGAAAAAGGAAATGAAAGGCCGCTATCCAAAGCATGTTTGGCCAGATGATCCTGCTCAGCACCAACCGACCAGTAAAACGAAACGGCAGTTGAACCGATGACAAAAAAGGTAATGCCGAAAAAGACTCCGGCAAAAGGAAAAAGCGCCACAAAGTCTGGCGAAAAAAACAAATCTAGCGCCAAGAAGAAAGCCAAGGCGAGCAACCAAGGGCCGAGTAAAACTTGGCGTCAGCGTTTGTGGAGCGTTGGCTGGAAGCTTGCGGCTGTGGGAGTGGCGGTTCTTGTTGTCTCGGGTATTTATTTAAATAGTTTGGTGAAGCATCGATTTGATGGCCAGTTATTTGATTTGCCGACCGTGGTGTACGCCCGAATCTTGTACTTGAATCCAGGGGATAAGCTCACGATTCAAGCGATGCGTAATGAACTAAACGCATTGAATTATCGCAAAGTTCGCCACCCACGCCACCCAGGGGAATATTCCTCTTCCTCGACCAAAATAGAACTGTATCGTCGTCCATTTGATTTTTCAGACGGGCCAGAAGCCGCTCGTCATGTAATGCTGTACTTTAATAATCAGGGCCTGCAACGCATTCAATCACTAGATGAAGACGCTAACCTTGGCTATTTACGCTTAGATCCTAAAATGCTGGGTATGCTGGAGAAAAATACCGATCAGCAGCGATTATTTTTGCGTAGAGAGCAGTTTCCTGAAGTTTTGGTCGACGCTCTGCTGACCACAGAAGATCGCAATTTCTATAAGCACGAGGGAGTGTCTCCGGTTGCGATATTAAGGGCGATGGCTGCTAACATTCGAGCAGGGCATACCGTGCAGGGCGGAAGTACCTTAACCCAGCAGCTGGCGAAAAATCTCTTTTTATCTCGCGACCGGACTCTCTGGCGTAAGCTGCGCGAGGCTTATATTGCGCTGATTTTGGATTATCGCTACAGCAAAGATAGGATTCTCCAAGCTTACTTAAACGAAGTGTACTTAGGTCAAAGTGGCTCGGAAGCGATTCATGGCTTTGCGCTTGCTTCGCGCTATTACTTTGGCCATCCGATCAATGAATTACGTATTGATCAGCTTGCTATGTTGGTGGGCATGGTGAAAGGACCTTCGTATTACAATCCGGTTCGTTTCCCTGAGCGGGCTCTGCAACGGCGTGATCTAGTGCTGAAATTAATGCTAGAGCACGATATTTTGACGGTGAAGCAGTACAAGCAAGCCGTCAATCGACCACTTGACGTTCAGGCCTCTCCTCATATTGCTCAGCGCCAACCGGCTTATTTTCAGCAGTTAAAGTTAGAGCTTCGAGAGAAACTGGGGCGTCAATTCCAAGCAGAAGCGGGCATTCATGTCTTTACCTCGCTAGACCCTGTTGCTCAGCTGGATTTAGAGAAGGCAGTGGCGAGAACGGTCCCTCGTCTTGGTAAGGTCAAAAGTAAATACTTAGAAGCCGCTGGGGTAGTTGTTGATAGGCACTCTGGTGAAATTCGTGCCATGGTTGGCGGCAAGCGTGTCGGCTATGATGGGTTCAACCGAGCGCTCAACGCCAGTCGCCAAATTGGCTCTTTGGCTAAGCCTGCTGTCTACTTGACCGCTTTGCAGCAGCCCGATAAATACACCTTAGCAAGTACGCTGCACGATCAGCCGATCAGCTTGAAAGATCATAAAGGTGTGGTATGGACACCGCGTAATTTTGATCGCAAATATCGCGGTGATGTGCCGCTTTATGAGGCGTTGGCCCACTCGATAAATGTTCCGACGGTAGAGCTTGGCATGGCGCTAGGCATCGACTCGGTGGTAAAAACATTTGAAAAGTTAGGCGTCGATAAGAAAGAGATCATTGCCGTTCCTTCGATGTTTTTAGGATCGTTTAGTTTAACTCCAGTACAAGTGGCGCAGATGTACCAAACCTTGACCAATTCAGGTAAGAAAGCGCGTCTATCCGCTCTACGTTCAGTGGTCGATTTAGAGGGTAATCTGCTTTATGAATCGATTCCAAGTGTCACTCAAGCTGTGAATACTCAAGCGGCTTGGCTCACGACGTATGCGATGAAAAAAGGCGTGTTAGAAGGTACGGGGCGCTATTTAAATCAGCTATTTCCGAAGGCGGCACTGGCTGGGAAAACTGGCACCAGTAATGATACTCGAGATAGTTGGTTTGTGGGTATCGACGGCCGAGAAGTGACCACTATTTGGGTTGGTCGCGATGACAACAAACCTATCTATTTGACCGGTGCAAGCGGCGCTTTGAGGGTTTATGCCCAATACTTGAAATACCGAGTACCAGAAAAGTTGGAATTACCTTGGCCGAAAGGGATGACCACATTAGGTTATGACCACCAAGCGAATGGCGATCTGAGTTTGGACTGCTCTGCGGACTTTAAGCTGCCCGTGTGGGATGCTAACGGCACAATAAAAAAAGCTTGTCGCCAAGGTGTCACGGGGTGGCTGAAAGGTTTGTTGGATTGGTAGCTAAGGAGTACACCATCTGCATTCACAACTTCGGCATTCATGACTTTCGTATACATGACTTCCGTATGCATAGCTTCCGTGTTCATAACTGAAGAGTGGCGCCTAAATGTACGACAGGGACATATAATGCTTTCTTATTATTAACTTTGTTATCAATTCGCAGTGGATGATTTTAGGTGTCTTAAAACGTAAAAGTCAATACAGTTTAGCGTCAACTTGTTAGCTAGGTCATAGTCGCTTGATTTAATAGTGGCGCTAATTTTGCTATGCTGCGGGCACAGTTTGGCCTCTGTTTACTATCACTTCAGTGAGAGCCACGTTGTTATCCTGATGTTGAGGCAATGGATTAGAGAGCCAAGTTTCCACGGACGTTCACTCCCATATTAATAAGTAGAGGAGGAACCGCAATGAGAGGAAAAAGTCGTGCTAGAAGCCTATCGTAAACATGTTGCCGAACGCGCAGCAGAAGGGGTGGTTGCCAAACCTTTAGATTCAGAGCAAGTCGCTGGACTTGTCGAATTACTAAAATCTCCCCCTCAAGGTGAAGAAGAATACCTACTTAATTTATTAGAAAATCGTATTCCACCCGGTGTGGATGAAGCGGCTTATGTTAAAGCGGGTTTTCTAACGGCGATAACGAAAGGGACGGTTTCGTCACCTATAGTTAGCCGTGAAAAAGCGGCACAGCTTTTAGGCACCATGCAAGGTGGCTACAATATTGAGCCTTTGATTGCCTTGTTAGATGATGCCGACCTTGGTCCCATTGCTGTTAAAGCCCTATCTCATACTTTATTGATGTTCGACGCTTTCTACGATGTTGAAGAGAAAGCGAAAGCGGGCAATGCGTTTGCTAAGCAAGTGATGCAATCTTGGGCCGATGCAGAATGGTTCCTATCGAAACCTGAGTTACAAAAAAAGATCACGTTGACCGTATTTAAAGTTAGCGGTGAGACCAATACTGATGATTTGTCCCCTGCACCCGATGCATGGTCACGTCCCGACATTCCAGTACATGCGCTCGCTATGTTGAAAATCGAACGTGATGGTATTAAACCTGATCAAGCGGGGCAGATTGGTCCAATTAAGCAAATTGACGCGCTGAAAGAAAAAGGCCATCAATTAGTTTATGTTGGTGATGTCGTGGGGACGGGTTCTTCACGTAAATCAGCGACGAACTCAGTACTTTGGTTCATGGGTGATGATATACCTAATGTTCCTAACAAGCGTGCTGGCGGCTATGTCCTTGGCGGTAAAATCGCTCCTATTTTCTTCAACACCATGGAAGATGCTGGCGCGCTACCTATTGAGGTCGATGTCAGCAAGCTGAACATGGGCGACGTGATTGATGTTTACCCATTCGAAGGTAAGGTTTGCGCTCATGATAGCGGCGAAACATTGGCAACATTTGGCCTGAAAACCGATGTGCTGATTGACGAAGTACGTGCTGGTGGACGCATTCCATTGATCGTTGGTCGCGGCCTGACAGACCGTGCACGTGAAGCGCTTGGCTTAGAAGCGTCTGAGGTTTTCCGTCGCCCAGTTGCTGTGGTTGATACAGGTAAAGGCTATACGCTTGCCCAAAAGATGGTTGGTAAAGCTTGTGGCGTAACGGGAATTCGTCCGGGCACTTACTGTGAGCCGAAAATGACCACAGTGGGCTCGCAAGATACCACGGGTCCAATGACTCGAGATGAACTTAAAGATCTCGCTTGCTTGGGTTTCTCGGCTGATTTGGTGATGCAGTCTTTCTGTCATACCTCGGCATATCCTAAGCCAGTGGATGTTAACACACACCACACCCTACCTGACTTTATTATGAACCGCGCTGGTGTTTCGCTTCGTCCGGGCGATGGCGTTATCCACTCTTGGTTAAACCGCATGTTGCTACCTGATACGGTTGGTACTGGCGGTGATTCACATACTCGCTTCCCACTCGGTATCTCTTTCCCTGCGGGCTCTGGCTTAGTTGCCTTTGCTGCAGCGACGGGCGTTATGCCGTTGGATATGCCTGAGTCTATTTTGGTGCGCTTTAAAGGCGAGATGCAGCCGGGTATTACGCTGCGTGACTTGGTTCATGCAATTCCTTACTACGGAATTAAGCAAGGCTTATTAACAGTTGAGAAGTCGGGTAAGATCAATGAATTCTCTGGCCGCGTGTTGGAAATCGAAGGGGTTGAGCATCTAACCGTTGAGCAGGCCTTTGAACTTTCTGATGCGTCTGCTGAGCGCTCCGCTGCTGGTTGTACTGTGAAGCTGTCAGAACAGTCCATTGAAGAATACTTGAAGTCGAATATCACCATGTTGAAATGGATGATTGCTGAAGGTTATGGCGATCGCCGTACAATTGAGCGTCGTGTGAGCAGCATGGAGCAATGGTTGGCTAAGCCTGACTTAATGGAAGCGGATCGCGACGCAGAATATGCGCACGTTATCGAAATCGATCTGGCGGAGATTGATCAACCTATTTTATGTGCACCAAACGATCCGGATGATGCACGTCTACTGTCTGATGTGCAAGGCACTAACATCGATGAAGTGTTCATTGGTTCATGTATGACGAATATCGGCCACTTCCGGGCGGCGGGTAAACTGCTAGAGAAATTTAATGGTCAGTTAGATACTCGTCTATGGGTTGCACCGCCGACTAAGATGGATAAAGATCAGCTCACTGAAGAAGGTTACTATGGCATCTTTGGCCGTGCAGGAGTACGCATTGAAACTCCTGGCTGCTCTTTGTGTATGGGTAACCAAGCACGCGTTGCTGACAAATCCACAGTAATGTCGACCTCAACACGTAACTTTCCGAACCGCTTGGGTACAGGGGCGAATGTTTATCTTGCTTCTGCCGAGTTGTCAGCTGTGGGTGCAATCCTTGGTCGTATTCCGACGAAAGCGGAGTATCTAGAGTACGCGAAACAGATCGATGCCACGGCAGCGGATACTTACCGCTATCTGAATTTCCATCAAATGGCGGAATATACAGAGAAGGCCGATTCGGTTATTTTCCAAGAGCCGGTTTAGTTTAAAACTATTCAATTAGTTATCTAAAGCTCAAGTAGTTAATCAGAACTCCAGTAGATAATGAAAACTAAAATAGATAATGAAAACTAAAATAGTTAATTAGAACTTAAGTAGTTACCTCAAACGCCTCTTCGGAGGCGTTTTTTATTGCCTAAGGCTAAGCATTATTCATACAGACGAAGCTGTAAGAAGCGTTTATACTGTGCGCCTTTTTGGCGAAATGGGCGGCAAGCAATGGAATATGAATTTATCCGTAATACTTTGATGAGAGAGTATTATGTGAAATGCACTATGGGGCATGAAGTGTTAGCCCGATGGCTGCAAGAAGAAATAGGCAAAGACAAGGATAAGATCCAGCAGGTGATTGAGCTGATTGATTTGGCCAAACAAAACCCTGCCCGCCAATATCGTCACCTTGGAAAAGAAACTCATATATTGATTGAAGATCATGAAGTTCACACACAAGAAAACGGCTTAGATCAAGAAGTTGAACTGATCGAAGATTTTAATCTTTATGACAGTGAAAGCTCATCAGTGTGTGGCTTAATTGACTTTGAATCTTTGGTTGTTAATTGGCTTGATTTCATTTCTCAGCGCTAAATTTTATTCTTTCTTCTCCCACCTAAGCCTCCACCCTCCCCATCATAGTGAATTCTAAGAAGTTGCATCAGGATTGTGATTTTTCTGTTCCATTTTGGTGCAACTGACGGCTGTTGAACCCTTATCTTATTTAAAAACTCATTAATATTCAGTGTGTTGTATTTGTGGCACAACCTTTGGATTCTGTTTGTGAAACTGGAACGGGTGACACAAAGGGAATGTGATGAAATTGATTAATGCGATTATTAAGCCTTTTAAGTTAGATGATGTGCGTGAAGCGCTATCGGATGTCGGCATTGAAGGGATGACAGTAACCGAAGTGAAAGGGTTTGGCCGTCAAAAAGGCCACACTGAATTGTACCGCGGTGCTGAGTATCAAGTGGACTTTCTACCAAAGGTTAAACTCGAAATTGCTACACAAGCGGACAATGTCGACCAAGTGATCGAAGCCGTCACCAAGGCTGCACATACTGGAAAAATCGGCGATGGAAAAATATTTGTATACGATTTGAGCCAAGCAGTCAGAATCCGAACAGGCGAGTTAGATTCGGAAGCTTTGTAAGTATTTTAGAGTTATAGGACGAGGATGATTTAAATGGACATTGAACTAACGAAAACAGTGGTAGATTTGCGCTACGCACTGGATACATTTTTCTTTTTGATTTCAGGTGCTTTGGTTATGTGGATGGCAGCGGGATTTGCCATGCTTGAAGCGGGTTTAGTTCGCTCGAAAAATACCACCGAGATATTGACGAAGAACTTTTGCCTATACTGTATTGCTTGTATCACCTATCTAGTGGTGGGTTACAACATTATGTACGTCAATAACGCGGAAGGTGGCTGGTTGCCATCATTTGGTACGCTTATTGGCACGCAGGCGGAAGGTGCCGATCACTCGCTGTCTTCGGATTTCTTTTTCCAAGTCGTGTTCGTTGCGACAGCAATGTCCGTTGTATCGGGTGCTGTGGCTGAGCGAATGAAGCTTTGGTCTTTCTTAGTATTCTCTGTTGTGTTGACCGCCTTTATCTATCCAATAGAAGGGTATTGGACTTGGGGTGGTGGCTTCTTGTCACAAGCGGGCTTCAGCGACTTTGCGGGTTCAGGTATCGTGCATTTAGCCGGGGCAACGGCAGCTTTAGCGGGAGTTCTATTGCTTGGTGCACGTAAAGGTAAGTACGGTAAAAATGGTGAAATTTACCCAATTCCAGGGTCGAATATGCCATTGGCCACACTCGGTACCTTCATTCTTTGGTTTGGCTGGTTTGGTTTCAACGGCGGCTCCCAGCTGATGATTTCAGACTTTGAAAATGCCACCGCCGTGGGCGATATTTTCTTAAACACTAACGCAGCCGCTGCTGCAGGCGCCATCGCGGCCTTGTTTGTTTGTAAGACCACGTGGGGTAAAGCGGATTTAACCATGATCCTCAATGGTGCATTGGCCGGTCTTGTGGCAATCACTGCCGATCCATTGTCTCCGTCTCCGCTATTTGCCGTTGCGATTGGTGCGGTGTCAGGTGTGTTGGTGGTATTTAGTATTGTGCTGCTTGATAAAGTGAAAATCGACGATCCAGTAGGCGCGATTTCAGTCCATGGAGTGTGTGGTCTATTTGGCTTGATGGCAGTGCCATTGACTAACCCAGATGCCACTTTTGGTGCTCAGTTACTTGGCGCTTCGGTAATCTTTGCCTGGGTATTTGGCGCAAGCTTAGTGGTGTGGATGATTATTAAAATGACCATGGGCATCCGCGTTACTGAGGACGAAGAGCTAGAGGGCATGGACATGCATGACTGCGGTGTCGGCGCTTATCCGGAGTTCGTTTCACTGAAGTAACGATTCCACGAATACAATCTTTTATGAAGCCCACTGCAAAAAGTGGGCTTTTTTGTGAATGTTTTTTGGCGAATTTAATGATTGTACTTATACTAATAGAATTGATAAACATTCTCATTAGCATTTAAGGACGAATCCAATGCAGAAATGGCTCCTCATTTTTCTGGCAGTTACTGGCATGCTGACTAGCTCAATCACTTTTGCTGAAGAAGTGAATGTCTACAGTTATCGGCAGCCTTTTTTGGTTAAGCCAATGTTTGATAAATTCACTCAAGAGTCGGGTATAAAGGTCAACGTTAAGTTTGCCAAAAAAGGACTGGCGGAAAAGTTGATTCAAGAAGGCGAGTATAGCCCCGCGGATGTCATTTTGACGGTTGATATTAGTCGTCTTGCTGAACTGACGGATAGAAATCTCGTTCAGCCGGTTGATAGTGAGATACTCGAAATAAACATCCCCGCTCAATATCAAGACACGAAGAACCTTTGGTTTGCGCTGACGACCAGAACCCGTTCTGTTTATTCTTCCCGAGATCGGATAGGAAAGTTGGGTCAAGAGTTTCGCTATGAAGATCTCGCCAGTCCACAATTCAATGGTCGGATTTGCACTCGAAGCGGCAAGCACCCCTATAACGTCTCCTTGGTTTCAGCCATGATTGCGCACAATGGCGAGGCGGCGACGAAGAAGTGGTTGGAAGGCGTTAAGGCTAATTTGGCACGTAAACCACAAGGTAACGACCGTGCTCAAGTGAAAGCGATTAAAGAAGGGTTGTGCGACGTTTCTTTAGGGAACAGTTATTACTTGGGAAAAATGGTGAATGATGACAAGCAAAAAGTTTGGGCGGAAGCGGTATACATCAATTTCCCGAGCCAGACGACCGATGGCACTCATGTAAACATCAGTGGTATGGCATTGGCCAAGTATGCGCCGAATAAAGACAACGCGGTTAAGCTGATGGAGTTTTTATCTGGTGATCAGGCGCAAAAAATGTACGCAGAAATCAACTACGAATACCCTGTGAAGCCTAATGTGCAGCGCTCAGAGCTGGTGGCATCGTGGGGGGATTTTAAAGCGGATGGCATATCTCTCAACGAGATAGCCGCTCATCATAAAGAGGCAATTAAATTGCTCGATGAAGTGCAGTTTGACTTGTAGTCCGTTTTACCAAAAGGAGTGAATTAGTGGTATGAGCCGGATTAGCTTGCCGTGGACATTGGCCAGCGCAGGCACCTGCACCTTGTTGGTGCTGCCTATTTTGGCCATCGGTTATACTGCATTAAGTGGTGGCGACGAGGTGTTTGCACATCTATTCGCGACTGTAATGCCGACTTATATCTCTAATACTGTGTTACTGACTGCTGGTGTGATGATATTGGCAGCTGTGTTCGGCGTGCCTAGTGCTTGGTTGATTGCCAAGTGTCAATTTCCCTCCGATAAGGTATTGCAGTGGCTGCTGGTATTGCCGTTAGCCATGCCGAGTTACATTGTGGCGTATGTTTTCACCGATTGGCTAGATTTTGCAGGCCCAGTTCAAAGCGCACTTAGAGCTTGGTTTGGTTGGCAGGCAAGAGAGTATTGGTTTCCTGATATTCGCTCTCTTTATGGCGCCTGCTGGATACTGGCTTTGGTGCTATATCCTTATGTCTATCTTCTTACCCGCGCGGCATTTTTACAGCAAAGCAGCGCATTGACGCACTCTGCTCGCTTACTCAATTGTAATGCTTGGCAAACCTTCTTTCGAGTTTCTCTGCCGTTGGCACGCCCTGCGATTGCGATTAGCTTAACCCTAGTGGCGATGGAAACCGTGGGTGATTTTGGCACGGTGAGTTACTTTTCACTTAATACGCTAACGACGGCGGTCTATGATACTTGGCTAGGTTATGCCAGCTTAAGCGCCGCAGCCAAAATATCCTTACTCATGTTAATTGTGGTGATATTTTTTATTAGCGCAGAGCGATACAGTCGACGTAGGCAGAGGTTGTTTCAACCTCATATCGAAATTAGCCGCGGACAGAAAGTTCGCCTATCTGGTTGGGCGAAATGGTCAGCATTGTTGTGGTGTTGGGGGCTGGTGATATTGGCATTTTTGCTGCCCTTGATGCAACTTGCCATCTACGCCTATCACTATTTTGTTCAAAGCTGGACTGCGGAATTTCGCCAGTATGCACTCAATAGCCTGACAGTCTCAGTTGTGGCGGCAATCCTGGCCGTTTTTGTGGCACTAATCGTGAACTTTTGTCATCGGCTCCAGCCGAGTGTCGCGAGTCAGATATGGATGCGAGGCGCAGCCATGGGCTATGCAGTTCCCGGGACGGTACTGGCAATCGGTGTCATGATCCCTGTCTTGTTCGTCGATCACGTTCTCAATGATGTGGCCAAATGGATGGAGTGGCAGCGGCCGGGGTTGTTGTTGTCCGGCTCTTTATTTGCGTTGGTGTTTGCCATGGTTGTGCGTTTTTCTGCTGTGGCGATAGGCAGTGTGGAAAGTAACCTTAAACAAATACCGCCATCGCTTGATATGGCCTCAAAAACTTTGGGCTGTAACTCCAATCAGATGCTGTGGCATATTCATTGGCCACTGATTCGGCGTGGTGCCTTGATTGCATTTTTGTTGGTGTTTATCGAATCGATGAAAGAGCTCAATGCTGCATTGCTACTCCGGCCATTTAATTTTGAAACACTGGCGACCTACGTGTTTAATTACGCATCTGATGAGCAATTGGAACTTGCAGCAATGCCTGCAATGCTATTGGTGTTGGTTGGTCTTATCCCTTTAGTGCTGATCAATCGTTCTCTAGAAGGAGGGGTAAAATGACGCAATGTTTGCATATTCAGGATTTGGTTTGCGGTTACGGGCGGCAAGAAGTATTAAAGCAAGTGTCACTGGAGATTAACCATGGCGATATTGTTTGTTTACTGGGTGCCAGTGGATGTGGCAAAACCACATTATTAAAAGCGCTTGCGGGTTTGCTTCCTGCCGCGAGTGGAAAAATTACCTTACAAGGTGAAACAATCACCGATGACCAATGGCAGTTGCCCCCAGACAAGCGCCATATCGGGATGATTTTCCAAGATTACGCTTTGTTTCCTCACCTTACTGTCGCAAAAAACATTGCGTTTGGTTTGCGCCACCTAAGCAAAAGCCTGCAAGGAAACAAAGTGACAGAAATGTTAGAATTGGTTCAATTGAGCGCACTTGCCGAGCGTTATCCTCATCAACTGTCAGGCGGACAACAGCAGAGAGTTGCGATTGCTCGCTCACTGGCTAGTCAACCCGATCTATTATTGCTTGATGAGCCATTTTCTAATATCGACGCTCAAGTTCGGCACCAATTAGTGGTAGAAATGCGTCAACTATTGAAACAACAAGGTGTGACGGCCGTTTTTGTTACGCACAGTAAAGAAGAAGCGTTTGCTTTTGCCGATCAGCTAGCGGTCATGAATCAAGGGGAAATTGAGCAATATGGCCCAGCTTCGCAACTTTATCATCACCCAGCGAGTCGCTTCGTTGCCAATTTTTTGGGCGGTGGAAGTTATCTAGCGGCAACACGTATCTCGGAGCACGAATTTTCGACAGAGCTGGGTAAAGTCACGGCACGGGCACAAACCGATATTGCGATTTCAGCGCCGTGTGAAGTGCTGTTACGTCCGCAGCAGATCCAACTCAATGTACAGCACAATAGTGACATTCGTGTGATAGAACAGCAGTTCATGGGCGATCATTGTCGGTATGTGATCGATATGAAAGGCAATAAAATGCTGGCTAGTGCGTCTGAGTCATTGGGAATAGGTCAAGGCGTGTCGGTATCTCTTGCAGGCCAGCTTGCACTGGCCTTTTAGTCAACAGAGCTAACAGTCAACAGAGTTAAGAGTTAAGAGTTAAGAGTTAAGAGCCAACAGAGCTAAAAGTGAGCTATCATGCTTTGGCTTGGTAGATGGCAAACTTGCTGGTTTTGCTTGGGGTTTGGCACTGGCCAAAAGCCTGTTCGATAATTGGCGGGTATTTCAAAAAACTGTTGGCAACGATATAAAGCTCGCCCCCAGCCTTTAAATACTGAGGTGCACCAGCCAGTAATGTTTCTGTCGCGCTATAGCTAGTATCCAACCCTGAATGAAACGGCGGGTTGCTAATTATATAGTTTAAGCCCGTTGGAATATCGGAGTAGACATCAGATGGGACAACTTGCGCGGACAAGCCATTTGCCGCTAAGGTTTGTTTACTGGACTCAATGGCCAGTGCGCTTACATCGCACATTGTGAGCTCAATGCCCGGGTTCAAACTTACCATCACTGCTCCAATCACGCCGGCACCGCAGCCGAAGTCGAGCACTTTACCTTTGAGTTTGGGTAAG
Source organism: Vibrio profundum (assembly GCF_050337555.1). NCBI lineage: Bacteria > Pseudomonadati > Pseudomonadota > Gammaproteobacteria > Vibrionales > Vibrionaceae > Vibrio > Vibrio profundum. The sequence goes on along the minus strand of NZ_JAKJTA010000007.1, from coordinate 209,032 downwards.
TTGTCTAGTAGCAATTGGCTCCCAATATCAAACTCACCGTGGCTAAATACGCCCGGAAGGCTTTTAACGGTAATCGTGATATCGTTATATTGCACAGAATAGGTTTTGAACCAATCGCTAAGAGAAAACGGCGCAGAAGTTTCACTGCACAGGCCCCAGTAAAATGAGCAGCGACGAGCGGAATCGTATTTTTTGATTTGGCCGTATGGCGCGAACATTTTCTCAATGCTTTTAACGCCCGAACGATTTTCTCCCACCACAACGATTTCAGTACCCGGCCCCAATTTTGCCATCAGCATGGCGAGTAGAAATTGCGCCTCGGCTTTGGCTTTGGGCCAGTACAACAACACTAAATCGGCTTTGCTTTGTGCATCGAATTCAGCGGCAAAGTGACTCGTGACTGAGCTGTTGCTGTTTAGCTGCCGATGGTAGCCATAATGGGTGGTAAAAACGCTGACCGATTGGCAGTGTTTGGCCAACTCAATTGGGAACATGTCTTCCGCTTCACCAGCCACAAGCACGTGTTTATCGGCAAAGTATTCGAGTTGACGTTGAGCGATTTGGCTAGGGGCGGTGTAGGCTGACATATTTGGGCGCATCGTTGCTGAAAAAAGAGGCGTGATTCTCGCACAATCACGCCTGTTGCGCTATACCCTATCGATTGTTCTGATCATCAAGAAAATGGGAAAACTCTTCTTCATACATTTTGAAAATCACCATAGTAATAGCAAAAATCAATGGCCCGTAAATAAGGCCAATCAGGCCAAAGAATTGCAGGCCACCAAGCAAAGAGAAGAAGATCATAATGGTGTTCATTCCTGCGCTGCCTTGCATCAGGTATGGACGCAGTAAATTATCAATAGAACCAACGACGGCCAAACTCCAAACCATTAAGAAAATCGCCCAGCCCGTATCACCTGTGACGTATAAGTAAATTGACGCAGGGATCCAGATTAACGCGGTGCCAGCCACTGGCACAAAAGAAGCAAACGCCAGCATGGTGCCCCAAAAAAGGCCCGGATAACCGGCCATCCACATACCGAAGCCCCCTGCAACGCCTTGCGCTAAGGCGGTGAGAAATGATCCCATTACGGCAGACTTGGAAACGTTTTCGATTTCATCGAGCAGCTTATCTTCTTGAGATCGCGATAAAGGAAGAATATGGCGAATTGCATTGATCACTTGCTCGTGATCTCTCAGCAAAAAGAACAGCACAAATAACATCAGCAAGAAATTAACTAAAAAGCTGGTGGCATCGCCTAACACTTTAGCGCTCATCCCGACAATGTGGGTGCCAAAAGAGGTCGCGAATTGAGCGACTTTCTGTGCAAGTTCTTGCGGTGCAATATTCACTGTGGGTAAGTATTGATTGACCAGAGACAGTACCTTACCCACCAAAGGGTGACTGATCATGGTATTTAAGCCGCCATGTGAACCCCATTGGTAGAGATTTTGCGAAAATATGGCCCCTTGATTGGCGATAGAGCTGAACACGAGCACTAAAGGTAACACTATGATGAAGGTCAGTATGGTGCAGCTAAGAAGAGACGCAATATTTGGATGCTTAGGTAGTTTTGTTTCTATCCAGCCGTGTATCGGTGATATCAGTAGTGAAATAATGAATGCCATTACAATGGCGTTGATATAGGGCTGAACCAACAGGTAGCACGCGAAGGCAGTGGCCAAAAGCGCAATGATAATGACCCATTGAGTGGGAGACATAGTGAGTCTTCTTGGCATTTTACGGAGCCTTGTAGTGAAGTAACTTAAATATATAATGACTGCTAAACAAAGCGTTATCAAACGACTTATTTATATCGATAGGGAGCAGGCGATGGGGTGCTGCAGTCAGAAGGAGTCTTGTTGCAATAAGCGGGGAAGTACACCGCGATCGCTAGGTAGAAAATATTGGCGATGGATACCCCTAGTTTGCTTGGCAATACTGGTTGGCATCTATTGGCACTCACTTTTTGAAATAGAGCTTCCGGCATCAAAAAGGGCTGCGAGGCAGCCCTTTGAACTGAACAATACTGAGGCTTAGCTTTCAGAAGCTAAGAGAGCAAAGCAGTGATCAGCGGCTTCTAAAGTCGCCGCAATCTCTTTTGAACTGTGTGCAAGTGAGGTAAAGCTTGCTTCAAATGCTGATGGCGCTAAATACACACCGTGTTGCAGCATTAGATGGAAGAAACGTTTAAATTGTTCCACATCGCATTTTGCTACGTCTTCATAGCAAGACACTTTCTCTTGGTCAGTAAAGAAGAAACCAAACATCCCGCCCACTTGGTGAACAAGCAGTGGAATGCCGTGCTTATCAGCCAGTGACTTAAACCCATCAGACAGTTGCTTAGTTTTCGCCGCTAAGCGTTTGTGATTGCCTTCTTCCTTTAGCACGTTTAGGCAAGCGTAACCCGCTGCCATTGCTACTGGATTACCAGATAAAGTACCAGCCTGATACACAGGACCCGTTGGCGCAATATACTGCATGACGTCTTTACGACCACCAAACGCGCCGACAGGCATGCCTCCACCAATTACTTTACCTAGTGTGGTTAGGTCTGGTTTGATGTTGTAGTGCTGCTGTGCGCCGCCAAGAGCGACGCGGAATCCAGTCATGACCTCGTCAAAGATCAATAGTGCACCGTGTTGATCGCAAATCTCACGCAATCCTTCATGGAAGCCGTTTAGCGCTGGAATGCAGTTCATGTTACCCGCAACAGGCTCAACGATAATACAGGCGATTTGACCGTCATTAGCCACAAACAGTTCACGCACAGAGTCGAGATCGTTGAAGCGAGCGGTTAAGGTGTGCTTCGCAAAGTCTTCAGGTACACCTGGAGAGCTAGGCTGACCCAGTGTTAGTGCCCCTGAGCCAGCTTTGACTAATAAGCTGTCAGCATGGCCGTGATAGCAACCTTCGAACTTGATGATTTTGTCACGGTTGGTGTAGCCACGAGCTAAGCGAATGGCGCTCATGGTCGCTTCAGTACCTGAGCTGACCATGCGTACTTGTTCCATTGATGGCACAAGCTCTGACACCAATTCTGCCATGTTGATTTCTAGTTCGGTAGGCGCGCCAAAACTTAAACCGCGCTGAGCGGCATCGATAACCGCTTCACGAATGACAGCGTGGTTGTGGCCGAGAATCATTGGTCCCCATGACCCAACGTAGTCAATATACGCTTTACCATCGGCATCAAAAATCAATGGCCCATCAGCACGCTCGACAAAGATAGGTGCGCCGCCGACGCCATTAAAAGCACGTACGGGCGAGTTAACGCCGCCTGGAATAGTTTTCTGTGCTTTTTGATACAGTTCAGATGATTTGGTCATGGAATTATCCTCTGTTGATTGCTCGGACCAAGTGACGGGCATTGTACCCCTGTTACTAGTAACCCAAAAATGTTTTGTGCATGAATGAACGGATTTTTCTGCCCTGAAGACAAATAACTCAGCAGCGAAAAAGATCTTGCCCAATACTTGAGAGAGTCGATTAGTTGTGGTGAATACTTGAACGAAACACTCAGGTATTAGATAATCAGGCCATTCAGATACAGCTAATCCTCCCTTCCGGCCTATTTAAAGTGAAGGGAACACACGAGTGAGAGAGGTCGTCGTGAGTGAAATAAATGTGCCCCTGTCGTTTTCAGACGCAGCAGCAACACGAGTTAAAACCCTGATCGCGGAAGAAGAAAATCCAGCGTTGATGTTAAGGGTGTATATCACAGGAGGCGGTTGCAGTGGCTTCCAATACGGCTTTACTTTTGATGAAAAAACCAATGAAGGCGACAGCACAATTGTAAACAGTGGAGTGACCTTAGTGGTTGACCCAATGAGCTTGCAATATCTCATGGGTGGCAAAGTGGACTATACCGAAGGCTTAGAAGGCGCGCGTTTCTTTGTCGACAACCCAAATGCGACCACGACTTGTGGCTGCGGGGCGTCATTTAGCGTTTAGCCCCACATTGCTCGAGCTTCCACCTAAAGGATGTAGGTGGAGCTGAATGCGATAATTGTTTCGCATCAGCCTTGAAAAGGGATTTTTATGCCAATATCGCATTTCGCACGCAAGCTGTCTTCACGCCCTTGGTTAGTGTCCATTCTGATTGTGTTTGCGTTGGCGATTTGGCTTAGTTTGGGCGAGGTGAACTCGCAGCAAGCCCCATCACCCCCTCCTGCTTCTGTCGTGCCTCTTGCTAAAGTGGCTTACCAAACTTTTCATTCCCAACCGACCCAGAATAGCGTTGAATTATATGGCCGAACTGCGCCAGATAAGCACGCGAATATCGCCGCGCAATACGCTGGACAAATAGTCTCACTCGCCGTACGTAAAGGTGATGCGGTGCAAGACAAACAGCTACTCGCCAAGATCGATACTGGGGACTTGAGTATTCAATTGGCGCAAGCCAAAGCGATGCGCAAGGTGAAAGAACAAGAGTTTCGAGCAGCTAAGTCGTTAAAAAAGCGTGGCCTACAAGGTGAAGTGGCCTTTTTTACCGCTGAAGCGGAGCTAGTCCAAGCGAAAGCTAATGTGCAAAATGCGCTGAAAAACCTCTCTAATACTAAAGTCACCGCTGCATTCAACGGCATTGTCGACAATCTGCATATTGAGCTTGGCGATTATGTCTCGGTGGGCGATCCTATTGCGCACTTGATTGACATTGAAAAGCTGGTGATTGAAGCGGATGTGAGTGAAAGGCAGGTGCAAGCGCTGAAAGTCGGGCAAGTCGCAAAGCTCCTCTTTGTTGATGGCCGCCGCGCGGAAGGCTCGGTGCGATATGTTGCTAAGGTTGCTTCCCCAGCGACCAATACTTTTCCCGTGGAAGTTGAAGTCGATAACCCCAAACAAGCGATCCCCGCAGGGGTGAGTGTGGAAGTAGCGTTGGTGCTTCCTGCTATTCCGGCCATCAAAATCACGCCTGCCATGCTAGCGCTGGATGAAGCCGGCAACCTAGGCGTAAAAACCCTGCAAGGTAGCCGAGTTCAATTTGTACCGATCCAGTTGGTTAAAGCCAGCCAAGATGGTGTCTGGCTTTCTGGGCTCGGTGAGAACGTACAAATTATTACGGTAGGGCAAGGGTTTGTTCGTGATGGCGATGAAGTCACGGCGATAGAAGATCAAGGTTCGGCTGGCAAGTCGGCAAAGTAGCCAGAGGAAAAGTATGTACTCACTTATTGACGCAGCTTTATCTCGCACACGCACTATGCTGACCTTGCTGGTGTTTATTCTCGTTGCAGGTATTGCGACTTACATTACCATCCCGAAAGAATCTAGTCCCGACGTTACCATTCCGATTATTTACGTTTCGCTTACTCACCAAGGCATTTCCCCCAGTGATGCCGAGCGTTTGTTAGTGCGCCCTGTTGAGCAGGAACTGCGTTCTATTGAAGGGGTGAAAGAGATGACCGCCAGTGCGGCCGAAGGCCACGCTTCAGTGACGTTAGAATTTAGCGTTGGGGTCAACCTCGATGAAGCGATGGCCGATGTCCGTGATGCGGTTGATTTAGCCAAACCAAAACTCCCTGCCGATACAGAAGAGCCATCAGTAAACGAAATCACACTGGCTTCGGTAGAGCCCGTCCTATCTGTTGTGCTCTATGGCACAGTACCTGAACGTTCGATAGTTAAAATAGCCCGCAAGCTGCGTGATAAATTAGAGAGCTATCGCCAAGTTTTGGAAGTTGATATCGCGGGCGATCGAGAAGATATTCTCGAAGTTCTGGTCGAACCGCTCAAGATGGAAAGTTACGGTTTAGATCAAAGTGATATCTACAATCTGATTTCGCTCAACAACCGAGTGGTGGCCGCGGGCTTTATTGATACGGGCCATGGCCGATTTTCTGTGAAAGTCCCTTCGGTGTTTGATTCACTGACCGATTTACTGGAGCTGCCCGTTAAAATGGATGGCAAGCAAGTGGTGTCGTTTCGTGATGTGGCCAGCGTGCGGCGCTCTTTTCGCGATGCGAATAGCTTTGCGCGTATGGACGGTAAGCCCGCTATCGTTCTAGATGTGAAAAAGCGTGCGGGTGAAAACATTATAGAAACCGTCGATTTGGTGAAACAAGTTTTGGCCGCTGCCCAGCAGCGAGAGGATTGGCCGAACAACTTGTTGGTCAAATACACTTGGGATCAATCGAAAGACGTCAAAATCATGCTCAATGACCTACAAAATAACATTTTGTCAGCGGTCATTTTGGTGGTGATTGTGATCATTGCGATATTGGGCATGCGTACAGCATTGTTGGTTGGTGTGTCTATACCGGGATCGTTTTTGACTGGGCTTTTGGTGTTGTCGGTCTTCGGTCTTACGGTAAATATAGTGGTGCTGTTTGCGTTGATTATGGCTGTCGGTATGTTAGTGGACGGAGCGATTGTCGTCACCGAGTTTGCCGATCGGCGCATGCAGGAAGGAGTGGAACGCACGCAAGCTTATCGTGACGCCGCCAAACGCATGTCGTGGCCGATTACCGCCTCAACAGCGACGACATTGGCCGCATTTGCGCCGCTGATGTTTTGGCCAGATATTACGGGTGAGTTCATGAAGTACTTGCCGCTGACGCTGATTGCGACCTTGTCAGCATCTTTGATGATGGCGCTGCTGTTTATCCCTGTTTTGGGTAGCATGATTGGACGGCCTCAGCAGGTAAGCGCTGCCAATAGGGAAAGAGTGATTGCCTTGCATGAGGGTGATTTCTCTAAAGCGCAGGGACTGAGTAAGTTCTATTTCCGAGTCTTATCATTTGCGGTGACGCATCCATGGAAAATCTTATTGAGTGCTATCATTTTGGCGGTGTTGGTTGGTGTGGGTTACGTGAAGGCGGGGTTGGGCGCGGAGTTTTTCCCTGAAGTTGATCCACCGTATTTTACCATTAAGGTACGCTCGCACGGCGATCTGTCGATTCAAGAAAAAGATGCCATTATGAGTCAGATTGAAAATATGGTGCTGCATCACAAAGAGTTCGACAGCGTGTATACCAAAACCGGTGGTGATGATGGCATTGGTCAAATTCAAATTACGCCAGTGGATTGGCAGTATCGACGCCGAATTAAAGCCATCATCGAAGAGTTAAAGCAAAGCATCGATCAATTTGCTGGGGTGGAAATTGAGTATAAATTCCCTGACGCTGGGCCGCCTACCGAACATGATATTGAAATCGAGCTGACCTCTAGCCAAGTGAGTAATTTGGATGGCGCTGCGAAGCAAATCCGCCACTGGGCCGATGGTTATCCGGCGTTCACTAACTTGAGTGATACTTCAAACAAAGGCGGCATTGATTGGCAGGTGGATATTCGACGTGACGATGCTTCTCGTTTTCTTGCGGACGCAACGTTGGTGGGCAATACCGTGCAATTTGTCACCAACGGACTGCGTTTGGGAGATTATCTACCCGATGATGCGGATGAAGAAGTTGATATCTTGGTACGTTACCCAGAGCACAAACGCGATATTGGCCGTTTTGATCAGCTGCGAGTGAAAACTCCGGTAGGTTTAGTGCCGATCACTAACTTTTCTCATATCGTACCTAAACCTAAGCAAGACACCATTCAGCGCCGCGATGGCCAGCGAGTGATCAAAGTGGTGGCGGATATGAAAGATGGCTACAACCTTGCTTTGCAGCTACCAAAAATCAAACAAGCCTTGAGTGAGCTCGATTTGCCCGTCGGGGTGTCATATCTGCTGCGGGGACAAAATGAAGAGCAGCAAAACGCGTCGGCGTTTTTACAAAAAGCGTTTTTGATTGCACTGGCCGTGATGGCGCTGATTCTCATCACCCAATTCAATAGTTTCTATCAAGCGCTGTTGATCCTCAGCGCCGTTATTTTCTCGACGATCGGCGTATTTGCTGGCCTGCTTATTTTGCAAAAGCCGTTTGGCATCATTATGTCGGGGATCGGGGTGATCACCTTGGCTGGTATTGTGGTGAACAACAACATCGTTTTGATTGATACCTACAATCAATTGATCAAACGCGGCTTGGATAAACGCGATGCGATTCTTCGCACAGGCATGCAGCGTTTGCGTCCAGTGCTTTTAACCACCGTCACCACGATTTTAGGGTTGATGCCGATGGTGCTGGAGATGAATATTGATGTGATCAACCAGAAAATAGAATTTGGCGCACCGAGCACTCAATGGTGGTCACAATTGGCTTCGGCAGTGGCAGGGGGGCTTGCATTTGCCACCTTGCTGACCTTAGTGTTAACCCCTTGCTTACTGATGCTTGCACGTGATAAACGCAAGTCCGCTGAATCGGTAGACGAAGAAGATACTCAAGAAGAGGCGCCCGCCGATGTGGATCATCCGCAGTGAAGTAGTTGCAGTGGATAAGCAGCAGTAAATCTATACCTGAGGTAGGCCTTGTGAGAGCAAAGTAGAGCCGCTGCCTACCGCTAAAAAACGACTGTTTTAGACTATTTTATTGGTTACGTGAAAACAATAAATGACTGTATTGCTCTAGCTTATCTAAGCGCTGGCGCGCATTGGCGACGAAAGTGCGTTTCGCCTTGCCCGTTAAAGATTTTGATTGAGGCAATCGTACGGTTCTTGGGTTTTTGTGTACGCCATGCACCAAAAATTCATAGTGCAAGTGAGCGCCCGTTACGCGACCAGTGCTGCCGAGTGTGCCTATAGCTTGGCCCTGTTTGACTCTTTGCCCGGTGCGCACTTTACGCCGTTTTAAATGCAGATATTTGGTCACATAGGTATTGCTGTGTTTGATAAACACGTAATTACCGTTGTATTGGCTGTAGCCAGATTTGGTGACGACGCCATCACCAGCGGCCCAAATGGGGGTGCCCACAGGAGCGACATAATCGGTACCGCGATGGGCGCGGACTCTGCCTGTGACTGGGTGCAGACGACGAGGGTTGAAGTTTGAACTGACGCGACGAAAATCGACCGGAGATCGCAGGAAATCTTTGCGCATAGCGCGGCCATTTTCGTCGTAATAATGGCCAGTTTTATCATCAAAAATGGCTTTAAAGGCATCGCCTTGGTTGTTGAATTCGGCGGCGATGATTTTGCCGTGGCCGATGACCTCTCCTTCGACGACTTTCTCTTCATACAAAATTTTAAAGCTGTCGCCCTTACGAATGTCGAGAGCGAAATCGATATCCCAGCCAAAGATCCCAGCCAGCGCCATGATCTGGTTGCCAGTTAAGTCAGCATTGACGCCAGCACTCCAAAAGTTGGAATCAATATTCGCCTCGGCGTAATTGTATTGGTAGTGGAGCTGTTTTTTGTCTAAATCGGCAACAAATCCGTCTTCGCTGCGGGTGAGGCGAAAAGTCTCATAGGGGCTGAGCTGGCGCTTGAGCTGAACTAGTTGCTGTTGGTCGTCGAAGCCAAACTCTAAAATATCACCCGGCATTAAGCGCGATAGTTGTTTCTGGCTTTCTTTGCTGCTGGAGGTGAGCTGATAGAGCAATTTGGCCGATAAGCCAATTCGCTGGAAAAGCCGAGCGGCACTTTCGCCCGATTTGACTCGGTGCTGTTGCCACTGAACCATAGCCAATGGCGGTGTAGAAAGGGTGTGTTTACCGAAACTGGCAGTATCAATGGGCAGTGGGTAATTTTTGCCGACTTTATAGCGGCTGTCGGACGCTTTGGCTTTTTTGCTCTCTGGAACAAGAAGCATCGCCGCTACGATGATAGCGCTAAAAAGGCCAATCAGAATTCGGTGAACGGCGGGTAGCCGAGTAAAAATGGATAGCATCTTAGAAATAGTCGTTCGCACCACAATAAAAAATCCACTTATGTTCAGTCTAACTTGTTTCAAAATACATCGCTATTCAAGTAAGATATGCATCATCAAAATTTTGCCAAATCTGTGGGAGTGAACAAGAATGGCGAGCATTGAACATGCCTTGGCTGAGATCAAGCGCGGCGTAGAAGAGCTAATTCCAGAAGAAGAGTTGATTGCCAAGCTAAAAGAAGGCCGTCCACTGCGTATCAAATTGGGCGCGGATCCAACAGCACCAGATATTCATTTAGGTCACACCGTGATTCTAAACAAGTTGCGTGCGTTTCAAGAGCTAGGCCATGATGTCACATTCTTGATTGGCGACTTCACGGGTATGGTAGGCGACCCAACGGGCAAGAACACCACTCGTCCACCGCTAACACGTGAAGACGTACTGCGTAACGCTGAAACCTACAAGCAGCAAGTATTCAAGATCTTAGACCCAGCGAAGACTAAAATTCAGTTCAATTCTGAGTGGCTATCTGAGCTTGGCGCAGAAGGCATGCTTCGCCTAGCGGCTAACCAAACGGTTGCTCGCATGCTTGAGCGTGATGACTTTAAAAAGCGCTATGCAGGTGGCCAGCCGATTGCGATTCATGAGTTTATGTACCCGCTTCTGCAAGGTTACGACTCAGTGGCAATGGAAACGGACGTAGAGCTTGGCGGTACCGATCAGAAGTTTAATCTGCTGATGGGGCGTGAGCTGCAAAAATCTCACGGTCAAAAACCACAAGTCGTGCTAACGATGCCACTACTTGTTGGCTTAGACGGCGAGAAGAAAATGTCTAAGTCGGCGCACAACTACATTGGTGTAAGCGAAAGCCCAAGCGAAATGTTTGGTAAGATCATGTCGATCTCTGACGTTCTGATGTGGAACTACTACGAGCTATTGTCTTTCCGCCCAATGGAAGAGATTGAAGGCTTTAAAGCGGCGATCGCAGAAGGTAAGAACCCTCGTGATATCAAAGTACTTCTAGCGAAAGAAATCATCGCACGCTTCCACAGTAAAGCGGATGCCGAGGCAGCGGAGCAAGAGTTCGTGAACCGCTTTGCGAAGAATCAGATCCCTGAGGATATGCCAGAATTCACTTTTGAAGCAGGTTTACCAGTGAGTAACCTACTGAAAGAAGCAGCGCTATGTTCTTCAACGTCTGATGCGATGCGTATGGTAAAACAGGGCGCAGCTAAGATGGATGGTGAGAAAGTTGCGGATGCGAAATTTACACCAGAAGCGGGTACGTATGTATTCCAAGTTGGTAAACGTAAATTTGCTCGCATCACTTTGAGCTAACCGTTCTTAGTTAATTTGTTAAATTGACTGAGATAAAAAGCGCCATCAAGGCGCTTTTTTTGTATCTATCTGTTGGGTGCCTGCCTCGGTGGTCAGTTCCGGTTTATGGGTCTTATAGCGCAGAATAAACCAAGTTTCGAAAATCAGCAGACCAGCGATGGCGTATTGCCAGTGGGTGCCATAGGCGACGAAATAAAACACGCTGCCCATCGATAGCCAGATCATCACTAAAGATTGCACTTTCTCTTTTATCGTCAAGCCGCTGTTGTTTTTCAATCGACGAGCAAGTGGCCCTAAGCGTTTGTGGTTAAGCAGCCAATGTTGAAACTTAGGGGAGGCGCAGCCGAAGCAATACAGAGCGAGTAAAATAAAGGGCACAGTTGGGAGCAGCGGGACCGTGACACCAATCGAGCCTAGAATCACACAGGTCCAGCCGACGCAAATATACCCTTTGCGTTTAATGTATGCTTTGGTGAATTTACGTCGCTTTTGCTTGTTACTACAACCAACCATGTGATGCTCCAAGCTTGTATTGAAGAGTCTTTATTTTGCTCAATAAAGTATGGAATAGGTTACGCTCCGTGCGCAACCTTTTCACTTGTTGCCAAACCAACTATGGGCGCTGGATTGGATTCCCATTTTCTTCTGATTTTATCGGTTGGTGTGCGGTTTGAGTCGCGACCGTTTGGCTAAGATTCACCACATCTCGATAAAACAATTTCTCGAAACGAGTAATAGGAGCCTCAATCGGCTTTTCAGACTCGCTCTCTGGCACAAAGTAGTCGGTGATGTATTGCACAAACAGAGTTCTTGGCTGGCCGTGGGCATCGAGTCCAAATCCTGCCATATTGTGGCTACCGTATAATGTGCCACTCTTGGCAATGAGGTTGCCTTCAATCGGTGCTTTGCGCATGCTGCGGCGGTATTGCAGCGTGCCAGACTCACCCGAGACAGGCATCAGTTCAATCAATTTGAGTGTGGCATCGTGCTGCCAGATATAGCGCAGAATGGCCATCAGATCTTTCGGGTGAACTCTGTCATTACGTGATAGACCAGAGCCGTCTACCAGTTGATCGCGCTCTAAGTCGATCCCTGTGTGCATTTTGATGATCGCTTTTATTGCCTCGGTACCATTGGTAAAGCTACCCGCTTGATGAAAGTATCTCGCTCCTAAGGTTTTGGTGAGCGTATCTGCAATCAAGTTATCCGATTTTTTGAGCATCACATCGAGAAGTTCTGGCAATGGCTTTGAGTCGTGCTCGGCAATCACCGCGCCTTGGTGTGGAGGTACACCAACTCTAATTTGTCCGTCCAGCGTGATGCCTTGCTGCTGTAATAATCGAGATAAAACCCGTTGGGTATACAACGCAGGTTGCTGTATAGCGAAATTAAGTGGCATTACTCGTTCGCTTTTTACTAGGCAACCCGCAAGTCGATAGTGATTATTGTCCCCAGTGGTGAGTTCAAGATCGCAATGCAGCGCTTTTTTCTCTTCTTTAGAGACGGCGATGACCTGATTAACCACATGGATTGGCTGATGCTCGGGTACATAGAAGCGAGTCTGACGATGTTTGCCTGATTGAGGTGATGAGGTAGAGATCGATGCTTGAACGCAGTTGTGGTTCAGCACAATGCCCATCGCTGGCGCGCTATAACACACCCCTAAAATATCCCACGGCAAACCCACGGCGCTTTGGTAACCGGTAAAGACGCTGTTATCGAGCCAAATATCGCCGCGAATATGGCGGATGCCTTGTTGTTTCGCCTGTTTCAATAGCTCAGCTAAGTCACCGCTGGTGAGAGTCGGGTCGCCGGAAAAACGCAGCACTAAATCTTGGCCAGCTTGGCTAAGGGTCGTTTGAAAATGAAACTTATCTCCTAATTCCAGTTTGGCAGCCAAAGCAGTAACCAGTTTCAATGTGCTAGCTGGTGGGAAGAAATTACCATCTTGGCCCGAGCGCAGCAGCGTGGTGTCATCTTGCAAATCTTGCACGCGTAAATAGTGGCGTGCGCCTGTGGGTAGCTGTTTGCTAGGAGAATAGCTAGGTGTGTAGGCGAAGGTTAGGCTACTAGTCAGTAAGCTAACAAAACAGAAAACAGTAGAAATAAATGGCAAATGAAGTCGAGAAAAACGGCAGCGGGAAAACAGCATGGGCAACACGGCTAACTAAGAAAATGGAGAGCCAGTATAGCCAGATAAAAAAACGCCTGCTAGAGAGCAGGCGTCAATATCAGTTCAACTTATAATCGAAATTAGAAGTCGTAACGTAGACCTAGCATAGCTTGGTCAGAAGCTTCTGCTTTGGTGACTGTTGACGTAGCGCCAACAGAGCTATCACCTAGTGCGTCACCTTCGTCTAGTAGGTTGAAGTTGTAACCTAAGTAAGTACGGAAGTTTGAAGTAAAGGCATAAGCCGCTTCAACACCGATTAGGTTCATGGCATCTTGGTCGCCAACCTTCGCTTTGTTGTAAGTCGTGGTAAAGCTAGTTTTACCCATAGTGTAAGACGCTGCTAGCTCGTAGGCTTTGTATTCTTCGACGCCAGTGAAGTGGCTTTGGGCAACAAAGCTATCACTGCCTGCTTGCTCACCTGCTGTAGCACCTGTAGTAGGACCGTAGTTTAGGTCACCGTCAGTGTATAGGCCGCCAACGTAGACGTTACCGATGGTGTAACCAGTTGCAAGTGTGTATTTGTGTGACTTGTTTTGGTTCTCGTAGCCAGCACCTACTTTCACGCCAGTTGCGCCAATGTTGTATACGGCACTTGTAGAGTAACCGTCTGCATCGTTGCTAGCAGGAGTAGTACCAGATTGGTCAGCAAAACGGTAGTTAGCTTTGAATGTTAGATCTTTAAATGAGCCAGAGTAAGCTAGGTCGTTTGATGGGCGATCAGAAGCTTCTAGTTTCTGAGATACGTTACCACCAAAGCTCCACATGATATCGGTGAAGTCAGTAACTTGGCTAGCAGAACCGTTAGTTTTACCGTAAACCACTTGACCAAACTTGCCACCTAGACCTGCGTAAGCAAGACGTACAGTTTGAGTTGTTGAGTTGCTGTCTTGAACGCCATCGCTGTCGTTTGCAGTGTATTCTGTTTCGAAGTAACCAAGACCGTATAGTTTGTCATTGATTACAGAAGTGCCACCGAAACCTAGACGAGCACGAGAAGCGTCATTTGATTTGCCGTCAGTTGTTTTTAGGCGCGCTTCAATACGGCCTTTAACACTGATATTGTTGCCGTCTTGGTTGTACAGCGAAGTACCTGCTAGGTTGCTGTCATTTGCTTGTGCAGTTGCTAGAGTGTCTGCGTTCGCGCCAAATGCCGTTAGAGTAGCAGCAGAAACCGCTACAGCAATCAGAGTCTTTTTCATCTTATTAAATCCTAATTTATTGTCCATAAATTGATAGTTGTTTTTATATCCGAGCACTATCGAGTCAGTTGTATCACTGTTATGTCAATTGAGTCTCTGATGGAGCTCCCAATGAGTTCGATGTTCTCTAGCTATTGCACCAACAGCCGCCGCTTTTCAGTTAAGTTTCTGATAAAGCTACAATGTCAGTCAGAGCAATGACTGGGAATGTTTTACCGTTAAAGTTCAGTTGTTTGTTAGTAAAAAGATATAAAGCACTAGCTTGAGCTTGCTTGAGTGTGGGGTAAATTAATATCAAGCTTATGAAATATAATGGAAAATATTGCCTAGTGTGATCTTGGTTAAACTTTTATTTCTTTATGTTTTTTTATTTTGAACGCTGATTTAAACTTCTAAATGCTTGTTAATTTAGCTTGTTTTTTAGGCTTTTGCGGTGTGGTGGGGCAGGAGAGATTTGACCTAGAAAACGATTCCTTGTGCGCAGCAGCAAAACAAATGGAATTAAGATGATTTAGCGAGCAAGTTTGTTTACACTTAATCAAATGTTCTTTATTTCACTACCTAGCTGGCGGCCTAAGAGCCCTAAATAGCTGGGTAGATTTTTTTTGTCCAAAGATTGCTTTGGTGTAGAGGTTATAAAATGGAAAAGGTACCTATGACAGTGCGCGGCGAACAGCAGCTGCGCACCGAACTCGATAAACTACTTAAGCAGCGCCCATTGATTTCCAGTGCGATTGCTGAGGCGCGCGAGCTGGGTGACTTAAAAGAAAACGCAGAATACCATGCCGCTCGTGAAGAGCAGGGCATCTGTGAAGCGCAAATTCGCGATATCGAGTATAAGCTGTCTGTGGCTCAGGTGATTGATGTCACCAAAATCGATAATGCCGGTAAAGTTATCTTTGGCGCGACAGTCACTCTGATCGATTGCGATACCGATGAAGAAAAAACCTACCAAATCGTAGGTGAAGATGAAGCGGATATTAAAGCGGCGCGCATTTCAGTGAGCTCACCGATTGCTCGTGGTTTGATTGGCAAAATGGAAGGTGACGAAGTGATCATCTCTACGCCGGGCGGCGACAAAGATTTCGAGATTGATAAAGTGGTTTATCTCTAGTCACATGAAATGAGCGCTGAGGTTTTCCGCCGTGCTTGATTGTGTGAAATCAATTGGCGTAATGCTAGATTGTGTAAACCAATCTATGAAACGCAAAAAGGTCGCCTAGGCGACCTTTTTTAGTGCGTGCACTTTTGCGTAGTGCTTGTCTTTTCAGAATAATCGCTGCGAGGTAAGTGTTTACTTACGTGGTAGTTCAATTTTCTTCTGTTCAGACTGACGGAATAGTACTAATACTTTACCGATAGTTTGCACTTTTTCCGCTTCTGTTTCGCGTACGATAGCATCAATGATGAGCTGCTTAGTTTCACGATCTTCTGATGCAACTTTGATTTTGACCAGTTCGTGGTGGTTGAGCGCGATCTCAATTTCTGCGATCACGGCTTCAGTGAGTCCGTTGCCACCCATAAGCACAACCGGTTTTAGGTGGTGTGCTAGGCCTTTCAGGTGCTGCTTTTGTTTGGTACTTAGGTTCATTATGCGCCCAATTATTTTTACTTGAAGGGTTGAAAAGCGCTATTTTAACGCCATCTATCCCTGAAGACTATTAATTCTATACAGCTTTATTGGCAAAAGGTTCCAAGTCCGTAATGAGTAAACAAAAACATTCCGCCAGTTCAGGCCGTTGGCTGAAAGAACACTTCGATGATAAATATGTTAACGAGGCGAAAAAGAAAGGCTATCGCTCGCGTGCCATCTTTAAAATTGAAGAAATTCAAAGTAAAGACCAATTGCTAAAACCGGGAATGACAGTGGTTGATTTGGGCGCAGCACCTGGTGGTTGGTCGCAATACGCGGTGAACCAAGTCGGGGATGATGGCCAAGTGATTGCCTGTGATATTTTACCGATGGACTCGATTGCCGGCGTGGCCTTTTTGCAAGGTGATTTTCGTGAAGAATCCGTGCTTGAAGCATTATTAGAAAGAATTCAGCCGGATATGGTGGATGTGGTGATGTCGGACATGGCACCGAATATGGCGGGTAGCCCATCGGTCGACCAACCACGTGCGATGTATCTGGTTGAGCTAGCATTAGATATGTGTCGACAAGTTCTTGCACCTAATGGTAGTTTTGTGGTGAAAGTCTTCCAAGGCGAAGGTTTTGACCAATACGTAAAAGATGTACGTGATATGTTTAAAACAGTGAAGACTCGTAAACCAGATTCCTCAAGAGCACGTTCTCGCGAAGTGTATATTGTGGCAACAGGTTACAAAGGTTAACGATTTTCCTCTTAAACTCTGAGTTCTATAGTATAGCTACGGTTATGAAACTGTAGTACCCTACCTTTAATTACAATTAGTTATCAAGAGGCTGACACCTTGAGTGACATGGCAAAAAATTTAATTCTGTGGCTCGTAATTGCTGTAGTTTTGATGTCGGTGTTCCAGAGCTTTGGTCCTGGCAGCAACGACGGAAAAACGGTCGATTACACCACGTTTGTACACGAAGTTGGCCAAGGCCAGATCCAAGAAGCAACCTTCAAAGGTGAGCAGATCTCATTTACTCGCAGTGGCGGCACCAGTAAGTATGTCACCTACATGCCTGTATATGACCAAAAAATCTTGGATGATTTAATTAATCAAAACGTTAAAGTGAAAGGCACTCCGCCTGAAGAGCAAAGCTTGCTCAGCACTATCTTTATCTCTTGGTTCCCAATGATCTTACTGATCGGTGTATGGATTTTCTTCATGCGTCAGATGCAAGGCGGCGGTGGCAAAGGTGCCATGTCGTTTGGTAAGAGCAAAGCGCGCATGATGAGCGAAGAGCAAATCAAAACGACGTTTGCTGATGTCGCTGGCTGTGATGAAGCGAAAGAAGACGTAAAAGAATTGGTGGATTACTTGCGTGATCCGAGCCGCTTCCAGAAACTTGGCGGTAAGATTCCGACGGGCGTCTTGTTGGTTGGCCCACCGGGTACAGGTAAAACCTTATTGGCAAAAGCCATTGCGGGTGAAGCGAAAGTACCTTTCTTTACTATTTCAGGTTCAGATTTCGTAGAAATGTTCGTGGGTGTTGGTGCGTCTCGTGTCCGTGACATGTTCGAACAAGCGAAAAAAGCCTCACCTTGTATCATCTTTATTGATGAAATCGATGCCGTCGGTCGCCAACGTGGCGCCGGTGTTGGTGGTGGTCACGATGAACGTGAACAAACATTGAACCAAATGCTGGTTGAAATGGATGGCTTTGAAGGTAACGAAGGTATTATCGTTGTCGCTGCAACTAACCGTCCAGATGTTCTTGACCCAGCATTGCTTCGCCCAGGCCGTTTCGACCGCCAAGTCGTCGTTGGTCTTCCGGATGTTCGTGGTCGTGAGCAAATCTTGAAAGTTCACATGCGTAAAGTGCCGCTATCAGGTGATGTTGAACCATCATTGATTGCTCGTGGTACGCCAGGCTTCTCTGGTGCCGACCTTGCCAACTTAGTGAACGAGGCTGCGTTATTTGCCGCTCGCGGTAACAAGCGCAATGTTTCAATGGTTGAATTCGAATTGGCTAAAGACAAAATCATGATGGGTGCCGAGCGCCGTTCTATGGTGATGTCGGAAGATACCAAAGCGTCAACGGCTTATCACGAAGCGGGCCACGCTATTGTAGGTCGCCTAGTGCCAGAGCACGATCCTGTGTACAAGGTTTCAATCATTCCACGTGGCCGAGCTTTAGGTGTGACTATGTATCTACCTGAGCAAGACCGAGTCAGTATGTCTCGTCAGCACCTTGAATCTATGGTTTCGAGTCTTTATGGCGGACGTTTGGCGGAAGAGCTGATTTACGGAGCAGACAAAGTTTCAACAGGCGCATCGAATGATATCGAACGTGCCACTGATATTGCTCGTAAAATGGTCACTCAATGGGGCTTCTCGGAAAAACTGGGCCCGTTGCTTTACGCTGAAGAAGAAGGCGAAGTGTTCCTTGGTCGCAGTGTCACACAGACCAAACACATGTCAGATGATACGGCAAGGCTGATTGATACCGAGATTCGCACTATTATTGATCGCAACTATGTTCGCGCTAAGCAAATCCTAGAAGACAACATGGATATCATGCACGCGATGAAAGATGCGTTGATGAAGTACGAAACCATCGATGCGGGTCAAATTGATGACTTGATGGAACGTAAAACAGATATTCGTGAGCCTGCTGGTTGGGGCGATCAAGCGAATAACTCTTCTGACGACAAGCCAGATGCGAAGGAAAGTAAATCAGAGCCTGCTGTAGAAGCGGAGAAGAAACCGGCTGAAGCAACTGAAGCAGCGTCATCTGAAGCGCCTTCTGACGCTACACCAAGTGAAGCTTCTGAAAAGAAAGATAGTGACTAAGCGAATACGCTAGTTGCAAACCCCGGGTCTCGCTCGGGGTTTTTTGTTTTTGTGTCTATAAACGTGATGTATACTTTGTAGCTGTATGATTTTAAAAAGCAAAACTAAAAAATTAGATTTGAGCAAGCCGCAGGTGATGGGGATCTTGAACGTTACTCCTGATTCGTTTTCCGACGGCGGCCAATTCACTCAGCTTGAAAGTGCCTTGGCTCAAGCCGACGCCATGATAGCGTCAGGTGCCAGTATTATTGATGTGGGCGGAGAGTCCACTCGTCCCGGTGCACCCGATGTTTCGTTGGAAGATGAGCTAGAGCGAGTGATTCCAGCGATTCGTGCGATACGGGCCAAGCATCCGGTGTGGATCTCAGTCGACACCAGTAAAGCAGAAGTTATGAAGCAAGCGGTCGAAGCGGGGGCGGATATCATTAATGACGTACGTGCACTGCAAGAACCCGGCGCGTTAGAGGCCGCCGCACAAGCTGGCGTTCCCGTTTGTTTGATGCACATGCAAGGCCAGCCAAGAAGCATGCAGGCTCAGCCTCAATACCAAGATGTGTTATCTGAGATATCCGAGTTTCTTGATGAGCGTATTCAAGCCTGTGAACACGCGGGTATTGCCCAAGAACAGCTGATCCTAGATCCCGGTTTTGGCTTTGGTAAATCGCTTGAGCACAACTATCACCTACTCTCACATCTAGACAAACTGCATCGATTTAAGCTACCGCTGCTGGCGGGTATGTCGCGTAAAACGATGATATTCAAATTATTAGATAAAACTCCGAACGATGTTTTGTCGGGGAGCGTGGCTTGCGCCACAATTGCTGCGATGAAAGGTGCACAGATTATCCGAGTGCATGACGTCGCCGCTACGGTCGATGCGATGCGTATCGTCTCGTCCACACAAGCCAACGCATAATAGAAAAGAAAGGAAAAACAGATGTCCAATTCAAGACGTTATTTTGGTACAGACGGTGTACGTGGCAAAGTTGGTCAATACCCAATTACTCCAGATTTTATTCTAAAACTAGGCTGGGCGGCAGGACGAGTGCTAGCTAAGCGTGGTACTAAGAAAGTGATCATCGGTAAAGATACCCGTATTTCCGGTTACATGCTGGAATCTGCGCTAGAAGCCGGTTTGGCTGCGGCGGGCTTACAAGCTAGGTTTACCGGCCCTATGCCGACGCCAGCGGTGGCTTATCTGACACAAACCTTCCGTGCAGAGGCTGGAATCGTTATTTCCGCATCACATAATCCTTACTACGATAACGGCATCAAGTTTTTCTCTGCTGAGGGGACAAAACTGCCTGATGAAGTTGAGCTGGCGATTGAAGCTGAACTGGATAAAGAAATCGAGTGTGTTTCGTCAGCTGAATTGGGTAAAGCAAGTCGTATCGTCGATGCTGCAGGTCGTTACATTGAATTTTGTAAAAGTACTTTCCCACATCGTTTGAGCCTGGCTGGCTGCAAGATTGTCGTCGATTGTGCTCATGGCGCGACGTACCATATTGCGCCAAGCGTATTCACTGAACTCGGCGCAGAAGTGATTGCGATGGGTGTTGATCCCGATGGGCTAAACATCAACGATAAAGTGGGTGCAACTGATGTCAAAGCCTTACAAGCGCGTGTATTAGAAGAGAAGGCACACTTGGGCTTAGCGTTCGATGGTGATGGCGATCGCTTGATCATGGTGGACGAGTTCGGCAATAAAGTCGATGGTGACCAGATTGCTTATATTATTGCGCGCGATAAACAGCGCCGCGGTGAGTTAAAGGGTGGCGTAGTTGGCACCTTGATGACTAACCTTGGTATGGAAAAGGGGCTGAAGAAACTCGGTATCCCATTGGTTCGTGCTGCGGTAGGCGATCGCTATGTCATGGCGAAGCTATTGGAAAACAATTGGAGCATTGGCGCTGAGAATTCAGGGCACGTGATCTTGTTAGACAAAGTAACCACTGGCGATGCGATTGTGGCTGCACTGCAAGTGCTGGCATCCATCGTGGATAACGGCGAGTCGTTGAATCAGCTTACCCAAGGCATGAGCCTTTACCCACAGGTTCTCGAAAATGTACGTTTTAGCGGCAAAAGTAATCCTCTGGAAGCAGAAGCGGTGAAACTTGCGGTGAAAGAAGTGGAAGCGGAACTGGCCGATACTGGACGAGTATTGCTACGTAAATCTGGCACTGAGCCTTTGCTACGAGTGATGGTTGAAGGTGAAGATGCGGAGCTCGTACAACGCAGTGCGCTGAAAATTGCGGATTCTGTTGCAGCAAATTGCTAAACGCTAACTGTTCGTTTTTAAAACGTTAATTAGTGCTTTGCTTTTTTTTTAATCGCTTGGCTGTATTCGAGTGATCTTTTTACAACTTTTACTTGTCAGCGCCTCGGCCTTTCGCTAGTATTGCTCCGCCTTCAGCAAAGAAGGACGCTAGCTTTGCTTCCAAGCGATTGGAACAGCGCTGGCTCAACAATTAGGAACATAGGTGGAAAGCATGTATACAGTTCTACTTGTGATTTATCTGTTGGCAGCGCTTGGTGTAATTGGCCTAGTGTTGATTCAGCAAGGTAAAGGCGCAGATATGGGAGCCTCATTCGGTTCTGGAGCATCAAATACAGTATTTGGCTCTGGTGGCTCAGGTAACTTCCTAACCAGAATGACTGCAGTTCTTGCAACAGTATTTTTTATTCTTAGCTTGGTTTTGGGAAATATTTCGACTTCTCATAAAGCTGATTCTAAGTGGGCTGATCCTCTAGCAGGTCAAGTACAAACCACAACAACGAATCAGAACAAAGCTACGGATACTAAGAGTGAAACTCCTGCACCAGTTAAAAGTGACAGCGAGATTCCTCAATAATCATTTAATGCCGAGATGGTGAAATTGGTAGACACGCTAGCATGAGGTGCTAGTGCCTTTGGTGTGAGGGTTCGAGTCCCTCTCTCGGCACCATGATTTACAAACTTGTAAAACACTTGGTTGAGCGTATAATGCTCACAAGTCGGACGCGGGGTGGAGCAGTTTGGTAGCTCGTCGGGCTCATAACCCGAAGGTCGTCGGTTCAAATCCGGCCCCCGCAACCAATCCCTTGGGATACGTGGACAAGTTTGTGCAGTGATGATTCACTGCGGTTAGATACCGAACGTGGTATCTAGCACATCAGGGTCCAGCAACAAAAAACCCCGACGTTCGGGGTTTTTTGTTATCTGAATTTTTCAATGAGAAAATTCAGATAGTTGCTTGGGATTTATAATGGGCTCTGAGCCCTTTTTTTGTTTCTGGAGTGGTTTAAATGACTGGTTTAGAAAGACAACTTACTGAAATGCTTGAAGCTCCTGTCGGAGCATCAGGCTATGAATTAGTTGGTCTAGAATTTATTCGCGCGGGCGAACATTCAACATTGCGTATTTTTATTGATCATGACAATGGCATTAACGTTGACGATTGTGCGGAAGTAAGCCGTCAGGTCAGTGCAGTGTTAGATGTGGAAGATCCTATCTCTGTGGCTTACAGCCTTGAAGTATCTTCACCAGGGCTAGAAAGACCACTTTTTAAAAGCGCACACTATGTACAGTTTATTGGTCATGAGGTCAACATTGTTCTCAAAATGGCTATCGGCAATCGCCGTAAGTGGAAAGGCGAAATCCTCTCAATTGAGGGCGAAACCGTCACTATTAATGTCGATGGGCAAGAAGAACAGTTTGCGCTTAGCAATGTAGCAAAAGCTAACCTGATCCCTAAATTTTAGTTCTCCTAGAGAAAAGAGCTTAAGAGGCTAATTAAATGAGTAAAGAAATTTTAGCGGTAGTAGAGGCAGTTTCGAATGAGAAAGCTATACCGCGTGAAAGTATTTTTGAAGCGCTAGAAATCGCACTGGCGACGTCAACCAAGAAAAAACACGAAATAGAAATTGAAGTTCGTGTTGAAATCGATCGCAAAACGGGCGAATTTGATACTTTCCGTCGTTGGGAAGTGGTTGAAGAAGTTGAATTGCCAACTAAGCAAATTACATTGGAAGCGGCTCGCTATGAAGACGAGACGATGGATGTTGGCGATTTCGTTGAAGATGATATTCAATCAGTTACCTTTGACCGCATCACCACGCAAACGGCTAAACAAGTCATCGTGCAGAAAGTTCGCGAAGCGGAACGCGCACAAATTGTTGAGCAGTTCATTGATAACGAAGGCGACTTGGTTACTGGTGTTGTAAAGAAAGTGAATCGCGAAACTGTGGTTCTTGATCTTGGTAATAACGCCGAAGCAGTTATTCTTCGTGATGATCAATTACCACGTGAAAACTTCCGACCAGGTGACCGTGCACGCGGTCTATTGTATTCTGTAAAACCAGAAGCCCGCGGTTTCCAGCTATTCATCACTCGCTCTAAGCCAGAGATGTTGGTTGAGCTGTTCCGTGTTGAAGTGCCAGAAGTTGGTGAAGAGCTAATTGAACTGAAAGCGGCCGCTCGTGATCCTGGTTCTCGTGCGAAAATCGCAGTGAAAACCAACGATAGACGTATTGACCCTGTTGGTGCGTGTGTCGGTATGCGTGGCGCACGTGTTCAAGCTGTATCGGGTGAACTTGGTGGCGAGCGTATTGATATCGTGTTGTGGGATGATAATCCAGCACAATTCGTGATCAACTCGATGGCTCCTGCAGATGTCGCGTCAATCATCGTTGATGAAGATGCGCACGCGATGGACGTTGCAGTTGAACCAGACAACCTAGCACAAGCTATTGGTCGTAACGGTCAAAATGTTCGCTTGGCATCTCAGCTAACTGGCTGGGAGCTAAACGTGATGACAGTTGAAGACCTACAGAAAAAGCACCAAGAAGAAGAGCAGGCTTCAGTTGAAAACTTCATGAAACACCTAGACATCGAGCAAGATTTTGCTGAAATGTTGGTTGGAGAAGGTTTCTCAACTCTTGAAGAAGTCGCTTACGTACCTGTTAACGAATTACTTTCTGTTGACGGCCTGAACGAAGAACTCGTTGAAGAGCTACGTAATCGTGCGAAAGAATCACTAACGACACTTGCGCTTGCACAAGAAGAGTCATTTGAAGGCCTCAAGCCTGCAGAAGACTTGTTGGCATTGGAAGGTTTGGAACGCGAGCTTGCGTTTAAACTTGCTGCTAAAGGCGTTGTGACGTTAGAAGATCTTGCTGACCAAGGTGTGGATGAGCTCGAAGGAATTGAAGACCTCACTGAAGAGCGTGCCGGCGCATTGATCATGGCAGCACGTAATATCTGTTGGTTCGGTGAAGAAGAATAATTTTCAGCAAGGAGAAAGCGGTATGACACAAGTTACAGTTAAAGCACTGAGTGATGAAATTGGTACGCCAGTTGACCGCTTGTTAGAGCAACTTGCTGATGCTGGCATGGCCAAGTCGAGTTCGGATCAAGTGAGCG
This sequence comes from Vibrio profundum, assembly GCF_050337555.1. NCBI lineage: Bacteria > Pseudomonadati > Pseudomonadota > Gammaproteobacteria > Vibrionales > Vibrionaceae > Vibrio > Vibrio profundum. The sequence continues at coordinate 184,796 of NZ_JAKJTA010000007.1, read as the reverse complement.
AAAATGAGAAGCAGCAATTGCTTGCTCATTTGAAGAAAGAGCACGGTGATGCAGGCAGCGATGCCGAACCTACTCGATTGACATTACAGCGAAAAACACGCAGCACCCTGAGTGTTAATGCAGGTGGCGGCAAGAGTAAAGATGTGCAAATCGAAGTACGTAAAAAGCGTACTTACGTAAAGCGCAGCGCAGTAGAAGATGAAGCGACCCGCGAAGCAGAAGAACAAGCTCAGCGTGAAGCGGAAGAAAAAGCCCAACGTGAAGCAGAAGTTACAGCTCAGCGTGAAGCGGAAGAAAAGGCTAAACGTGAAGCTCAAGCTAAACGTGAAGCGGAAGAGAAAGCTAAACGTGACGCTGAACTAAAAGCAAAACGTGATGCCCAAGACAAAGCTAAAGGTTCTGTGACGGATGATGCAGAGCGTGATGCCGAGAAAATTAAGCAAGATGCAGCAAAATTAGAGGCCGACGAACTTAAACGTCGTCAGGATGAAGAAGCGAAGCGTAAAGCTGAAGAAGAAGGCCTACGCAAGCTTGAAGAAGCTCGCGAAATGGCGGAAAAGAATAAAGAACGTTGGTCTGCTGCAGAAAAGAAAAAGGGTGATATGGAAAATACAGATTACCATGTAACGACTTCAACTTACGCACGTCAAGCTGAAGATGATGCAGATCGTCGTGATGAGCAAAGCCGTCGCAAGAAGAAAAAGAAAGCAACTGGTTCAAACGACCAGAACAGCCGTGGTGGACGTAACAACCAACGCGGTCGTGGTGGCAAAGGCCGCCTTGCTAAACCGACTTCAATGCAACATGGCTTCGATAAAACAGCGACTGTTGCTAAGCAAGACGTTGTGATTGGCGAAACCGTTGTTGTTTCTGAGCTGGCAAACAAAATGTCAGTGAAAGCAACTGAAGTTATCAAAGTGATGATGAAAATGGGCGCAATGGCGACCATTAACCAAGTGATTGACCAAGAAACAGCGTCATTGATTGCTGAAGAAATGGGTCACAAAGTGGTATTGCGTAAAGAGAACGAGCTTGAAGAAGCAGTTCTATCTGATCGTGACAACGATTCAGAAGCAACATCTCGCGCTCCTGTAGTTACTATCATGGGTCACGTTGACCATGGTAAAACTTCAACACTTGATTACATTCGTCGTACTCACGTTGCTTCTGGCGAAGCTGGCGGCATTACGCAGCATATCGGTGCATACCACGTTGAAACAGACAACGGTATGATCACGTTCCTTGATACTCCTGGACACGCTGCGTTTACCGCAATGCGTGCTCGTGGTGCTCAAGCGACAGATATCGTTGTTCTTGTTGTTGCAGCAGACGATGGCGTTATGCCACAAACGGTTGAAGCGGTACAGCACGCGAAAGCGGCTGGCGTACCTTTGATTGTTGCGGTTAACAAGATCGACAAAGAAGGCGCTAACCCTGATAACGTTAAAAATGAGCTAGCTCAGTACGATGTTATCCCAGAGGAGTGGGGCGGTGAGAATATCTTCGTTCACATCTCTGCGAAGCAAGGTACTAACGTTGAAGGCCTACTAGAATCTATCCTGCTACAAGCAGAAGTTCTGGAGCTGTCAGCTGTATCTGAAGGTATGGCATCTGGCGTTGTTGTTGAATCTCGCCTTGATAAAGGTCGTGGTCCAGTTGCAACGGTACTAGTTCAATCTGGTACACTGCGCAAAGGCGATATCGTCTTGTGTGGTCAAGAATACGGCCGTGTTCGTGCTATGCGCGATGAACTTGGTAACGAAATCGTTGAAGCGGGTCCATCTATCCCAGCTGAGATTTTAGGTCTATCAGGCGTACCAGCTTCTGGTGACGAAGCAACTGTTGTTCGTGATGAGCGTAAAGCACGTGAAGTTGCGAACTACCGTCAAGGTAAATTCCGTGACGTGAAACTTGCTCGTCAGCAAAAATCGAAGCTGGAAAACATGTTCTCGAACATGACTGCCGGTGACGTTGCTGAGTTGAACGTAGTACTGAAAGCAGACGTACAAGGCTCTGTTGAAGCTATCTCTGATTCGTTGGTGAAACTATCAACTGAAGAAGTGAAAGTGAACATCGTTGGTTCTGGTGTTGGTGGTATTACTGAAACTGATGCGGTACTTGCTGCAGCATCTAACGCGATTGTTCTTGGTTTCAACGTTCGTGCTGATGCTTCTGCTCGCCGTACTATTGAAAACGAGAGCTTGGATCTGCGCTACTACTCAATCATTTACCAATTGATCGACGAAGTGAAACAGGCGATGGGCGGTATGCTTGCACCTGAATTCAGACAAGAGATCATTGGTCTTGCTGAAGTTCGTGATGTGTTTAAGTCACCGAAACTTGGCGCGATTGCAGGCTGTATGGTAACGGAAGGTCTTATCAAGCGTAATAACCCTATCCGTGTTCTACGTGAAAACGTAGTTATCTACGAAGGTGAGCTTGAGTCACTACGTCGCTTTAAAGACGATGTTCAAGAAGTTAAGAATGGCTACGAGTGTGGTATCGGCGTTAAGAACTACAATGATGTTCGCGTTGGTGACCAAATCGAAGTGTTCGAAATCGTTGAAATAAAACGTACTTTAGACTAATTGACTTAGATAGCTAACCTAAGTTAGTTATTGGTTGTTAAATACGCCATGGGGGCTGGTTTCGACCATCCCCCATTCTTTATATGTGAGAAAAGATATGTCAAAAGAATTTAGCCGTACCCAAAGGGTATCGCAACAACTACAAAAAGAGCTAGCGATGCTATTGCAACGCGAAGTTCGTGATTCACGCATCGGTATGGTGACCATCTCGGATGTTGAAGTGTCTCGTGACCTCGCTTACGCGAAAGTTTTTGTGACTTTCCTATGTGTTGGTGAGCAAACACCAGAAAGCTGCTTGGAAGCCTTGCGTGAGCATGAAGTGCATGTACGCATGATGCTAGGTAAGCGCATTCGTTTACGTTTGACGCCAGAAATTCGCTTCACCTACGACAGTACCTTAGTTGAAGGTATGCGCATGTCTAACTTGGTAAGCGAAGTGCTGACTGAAGACAAGCGTAAGCAGCAAGAAGCCGGTCGTGAAGACGACCAAGCGGCGCAAGAAGGAAACGAATAATGGCTCGCCGTCGTAAAGGTCGCCCAGTCAATGGGGTCGTGTTATTGGATAAGCCGACTGGTATTTCTTCCAATGATGCGCTGCAAAAAGTAAAACGTATTTACTTTGCCGAAAAAGCGGGCCACACCGGCGCGCTTGATCCACTCGCGACGGGCATGTTGCCAATTTGTTTAGGGGAAGCGACTAAGTTTTCTCAGTTTCTGCTTGATTCAGATAAGCGCTATGTTGTGATCGCTAAACTGGGCGAACGTACCAATACGTCGGACTCTGACGGTGAAGTCGTGCAGACTCGTGACGTCAATGTCACCGAAGAGCAGTTACAGCAGGCTATCGAGACCTTTAAAGGGACAACTCAGCAAGTTCCTTCTATGTTCTCAGCGTTGAAGCATCAAGGTCGCCCTTTGTATGAATATGCCCGTGAAGGCATTGAAGTACCGAGAGAAGCGCGCGACATTACGGTATATTCGATAGAATTACTGCGCTTTGAAGGTGATGAAGTTGAAATGGAGATCCACTGTTCAAAAGGGACCTACATTCGCACCATCACTGACGATCTGGGTGAGCTATTGGGTTGTGGCGCGCACGTTACTTACTTGCGCCGTACTGGTGTAGCGAAGTACCCATACGCGAACATGGTAACTCTGGAGCAGCTCAATGAATTGCTTGAGCAAGCAAAAGCCGACGAGATTGAGCCGCGTGAGCTCCTCGATCCTCTGTTGATGCCAATGGATACTGCGGTAGAAGATCTGCCAGAAGTTAATTTGATCCCAGAGTTAGTCGATATGGTTCAACACGGTCAACAAGTACAAGTTTTTGGTGCTCCCACTGAAGGACCTGTGCGTATGACTGGTGGTGAAGAGCGAACTTTCTTAGGTGTTGCTGACATTGATGATGATGGACGAATCGCACCGAAACGATTGGTTGTTTTCCGTTAGTTATCTCATTTTATCTGCATCATAAAGAATAAAAACCAAAGCGTTTGCTTTGGTTTTTTTGTGGCTGCTTGCTAGCGAATTAATTGTTAGGGAGTTAATTGTTAGTGAGTTAATTGCCAGAGATCAGACCATGCGCTAATAATATTGATCTTAGCTGATCGGCACGTTTACGGTTGACGCCAAAATCAGAGCGCCCGACTCGTGATTCTGAGCGGACAATAAGCGTAGTGCCGTTGATTTCCAATTCTAAGTCATCAACGAAGCGCAATATTTTCGAGGTGCATTCGATATGGAGGTAGTTGCCTTCTTGCGCGATGACTTTGCTGCGAGGTATTTGTAAAGCAGCTTTCGCGACTTGCTCAATACTTACATCCCCGACTAACTGATAGGGCGCGAGGTGAAATTTCTGCCGTTCATCTATTGTGGATACGCAGTTGGGTTTATCGCCACAAGGCTGCATCACTCGTTTTTTCATATCAGGTGTCCGTTGGCTGCATGCAGTAATAGTTAGCAAGGTAAGCAACAGCAATCCACTTAGCGCAGGTAATTTCATTGCTCTTACATTCCTTATATAGTGTAGAAGTGTTGATACACATGTCCCGTAAAATTAAACATGGCAGAATGCGTAAGTTCAGCTTAAAAAGGCCGATGATTCGGCCTTTTTAATGGTTAAGCAAAGCCTATACGCTAAAGGTTAAACGTCAAGGTAGTCCAGGATGCCTTCGGCTGCTTTTCGGCCTTCGTCGATAGCGGTGACGACTAAATCAGAGCCTCGTACCGCATCTCCACCTGCAAAGATTTTCTCATTGCTGGTTTGATAGTTGTAGGCCTGATCACTTGGCGCTTTAATGCGTCCCCATTGGTCTAGTTCCACATCGAATGACTCTAACCACGCCATCTTATGTGGCTGGAAGCCAAAGGCCATGATAACCGCATCTGCTGAGAGTAGGTGCTCGCTACCTGCGACTGGCTCTGGCCTACGGCGTCCGGCCTCATCTGGCTCACCGAGTGCCGTTTTTACCACATGCACCCCCGTCACTTGTCCAGCTTTGTTGACCTCGATGGACAAAGGTTGCAAGTTGAACATAAACTCAACGCCTTCTTCTTTGGCGTTTTTCACCTCTCGGCGTGAGCCCGGCATATTGGCTTCGTCGCGGCGATACGCGCAAATCACGTGTTTGGCTTGTTGTCGAATCGAGGTGCGCACACAGTCCATTGCAGTATCTCCGCCTCCCAATACCACGACTTTCTTGCCAGACATATCGATATGAGGTTGTGGCTGATCTAGCTTCATGACTTGGTAGGTATTAGACACTAGGAAGGGTAGTGCATCATAAACACCTGCAGCGTCTTCATTTTCTAGCCCAGCACGCATGTTTTTATACGTCCCTACGCCAAGGAAAACCGCATCGTATTGTTCTATTAGCTCGTTGAAAGGGATATCTTTGCCAACGTTCACATTGAGCTTAAATTCGACGCCCATTTCAGAAAATATTTGGCGGCGCCGCGTCATGACACTTTTTTCCAGCTTGAAGGATGGAATGCCAAAGGTGAGTAGACCGCCAATTTCTGGGTAGCGATCATACACCACTGGCTTTACGCCATTACGCGCTAAAATATCAGCAGCGGCAAGGCCTGCGGGACCAGCTCCAACGATGGCAACTTTTTTGTCGGTCCATTCCACCTTCGACATATCAGGCTTCCAGCCTTGTTTAAACGCTTTATCGGTAATGTATTTCTCTATGTTACCAATAGTAACTGCGCCAAAATCGTCATTTAAGGTGCAGGCACCTTCGCACAAACGGTCTTGTGGGCAAACACGGCCACATACTTCAGGCAAGCTGTTGGTTTGGTGACATAAATCCGCCGCTTCAAAAATTCGCCCTTCATTGGCGAGTTTCAGCCACTGCGGAATATAGTTGTGCACAGGGCACTTCCATTCACAATAAGGGTTACCACAATCGAGGCAGCGGTCAGCTTGAGCGGTGGCCTGTTGTTTAGTAAAGGGCTTATAGATTTCGACAAAATCTATCTTGCGGCTCTTAATTGGCTTTTTCGCTGGGTCAATCCTATTGACGTCAATAAATTGGTATACATTCTGGCTCATTGATTCTGATTCCTTGCAATTCTTATTGAGCTTGAACACGCAGTTCTGCGGCGCTGCGGCTTTGGTGACCAAGTAATGTTTGTAGATCGGCCGATTTCGGTTTCACAAGGTAAAACTGCGGGATCCAGTCATCGAAATTGGCCAAAATGTCTTCTGCGTGGGCGGAGTTGGTTAGCTCTAGGTGTTCAGAGATCAGTCCCCGCAGGTGCTCCTGATGGATAGACAAATCGGATAGCGAAATCGCGTCAACGGATTCATTATTAACTCGGCCGCGGAAATCGTGGTTTTCATCCATAACGTAGGCAAAGCCGCCAGTCATACCGGCGCCAAAGTTGACTCCAGTGCCGCCCAAAATTGCGACGATGCCGCCAGTCATGTATTCGCAGGCATTGTCTCCAGCCCCTTCTACTACCGCGATACAGCCAGAGTTACGCACTGCAAATCGTTCACCTGCTGTACCTGACGCGAACAGCTTGCCGCCAGTTGCGCCGTAAAGACAGGTATTGCCTATGATGGTCGCTTCATTACAACGAAATGCCGTGCCTAGGTGAGGTTTAATCACAATTTTCCCGCCAGCCATACCTTTGCCAACATAATCGTTGGCATCGCCCGTTAAGAATAATTCAACGCCGCCAGCATTCCAGACACCGAAGGATTGTCCTGCGGTACCTTGCAGTTGCAACTTGATTGGTGTCGCTGCCATGCCTTGATTGCCATAACGCTTGGCGATTTCACCTGACAGGCGAGCGCCAATGGAACGGTCGGTATTGAGGACATCGTAAAACAGAGTTTGCGAACGTTTATTTTCGACCGCATCCAAAGCATCATCCAAGATTGTTTGGTTGAGGTGCGCTTTATCAAACGGTGCGTTTGGCTCAGTCCAATAGACAGGGTGGCCTGACTCGCTCTTTGGCACGCTGAGCAAAGGAGATAAATCTAACTTGTTTTGTTTGGCTGTTTTGCCATCGACGACTTCTAATAAGTCGGTTCGGCCAATAAGGTCGGTCAGCTTCTCTACACCGAGTTCTGCGAGGTAGCCTTGCACTTCTTCAGCTAGCGCAGTGAAATAGTTGACCACCATATCCGGCATGCCCTTAAAGTACTCTTTTCTCAAGGTTTCATCTTGAGTAGCAACGCCAGTTGCGCAGTTGTTCAGGTGACAAATGCGTAGGAATTTACAACCTAGTGCGACCATAGGAGCAGTGCCAAATCCAAAACTTTCCGCGCCTAAAATGGCGGCTTTAACCACATCAAGGCCAGTTTTAAGTCCGCCATCAACTTGCAGGCGAATTTTATGGCGCAGGCCATTGGCTACTAAGGCTTGCTGTGTTTCTGCTAGGCCTAACTCCCAAGGGCAACCTGCGTATTTTACTGATGTCAGTGGGCTAGCTGCTGTGCCTCCATCGTAGCCGGATATAGTGATGAGATCAGCATAGGCTTTCGCAACACCCGTTGCGATGGTGCCAACACCGGGCTCGGAAACCAGTTTTACCGAGACCAAAGCTTTTGGGTTCACCTGTTTTAAATCGAAAATAAGCTGAGCCAAATCTTCGATAGAATAAATATCGTGGTGCGGAGGCGGTGAGATTAAGGTAACACCTTGTACTGAATAACGTAGTTTGGCTATCTCTGCAGTTACCTTGTGTCCGGGAAGCTGGCCACCTTCGCCGGGTTTTGCCCCTTGTGCAACTTTAATTTGTAGTACATCGGCGTTGGTGAGGTAGTGCGGTGTTACGCCGAATCGTCCAGAAGCAATTTGTTTGATGCGAGAGTTTTTATTGGTGCCAAAACGGCGTTGATCTTCTCCGCCTTCACCTGAGTTGGAATAGCCGCCTAATCGGTTCATGGCGATTGCCAAGGCTTCATGGGCTTCTGGACTCAGCGCGCCAATCGACATCGCCGCCGTATCAAAGCGTTTGAAAAGCTCCGACTTTTCCTCAATGGCGTTAAGTGCTAGAGGTTTGTCAGCCGTTTTTAAGCGCAGTAAATCTCTTAAAGCCGCAGCAGGGCGTGAGTTTACTTGCTGGGCAAAGCTTTGATAATCTTCGGCTTGTCCTGAGTTTACGGCCTGTTGCAGCTGACTGACTACATCTGGATTGTAGGCATGATATTCGCCGTTGTGGACGTATTTGAGTAGACCGCCGTGTTCAATAGGCTTACGTTTCGCCCATGCTCTACGGGATAGGTTGTAAATATCTTGCTGGAAATCGTCGAAGTTGGCACCTTGAATACGAGTTGTCACACCTTTAAAGCACAGCTCCACAATATCACTATGTAAGCCTACGGCTTCAAATAGTTGAGAGCAGCGATAAGAGGCTATGGTCGAAATTCCCATTTTCGACATGATCTTATAGAGGCCTTTGTTGATGCCATTTTGATAATTTTGCATCACACTACGGTAGTCTTTTTCTAACGTGCCATCATCAATCATCTTGCCGAGTGTTTCATAGGCAAGGTAGGGGTAAACGGCGGTTGCGCCGAAGCCAAGCAATACCGCAAATTGGTGAGGGTCTCGAGCTGTTGCTGTCTCAACGATGATGTTGGCATCGCAGCGTAAATTTGCGGATATCAGTCTAGTTTGCACGGCGCCTACAGCCATCGCGGCAGGAATTGGCAATCGACTTTTGCATAAGGCTCGGTCAGAGAGAACGATTAGCACAGTTCCTTGTTGAACTAATTCTTCAGCTTGATCGCACAGGCGTATAATCGCTTGTTGTAAATCTATTTGGCTTGGGTCGTAGTTAATATCTAATAGGGTATTGCGGTAGTGTTCGTCACTAAGCTCGAGTAGTTGCTGCATATCAGAATAGAGCAGTACTGGGGAATCAAAAGTGACTCGGTTGGCGTGGCCATCGGTCTCACAAAAAACATTCATCTCTTGGCCGACACTGGTTGCCAGTGACATCACGTGTTTTTCACGTAGTGGGTCGATAGGCGGGTTGGTCACTTGAGCAAACTTTTGCCGGAAGTAATCAGTGAGTAGGCGCTCCTTCGATGACAAGACGGCCATTGGTGTGTCGTCGCCCATTGAGCCAACAGCTTCTTGACCTACATCTCCTAATATTCTTAGCACCTGATCGATTTCTTCGTTCGATACCGCAAATTGCTTTTGGAATGTTTTGAGTAAATCTTCATCAAAACTGCGCTCGCCAACCAAATCGTCGGTTAGCTGGGAAAATGGCGTCAGTTTGTGAACGTGCAAGTCCATCCATTCTTTATATGGGTGGCGCGCTTTCAAATCGTTATCAATCTCACTGGACTGCCATAACTTGCCTTCTAGGGTATCGATAACTAATAGCTCGCCGGGCCCGACACGACCTTTTTCAGCAACTTCATCAGGCGCGTAATCCCAGATACCAACTTCGGAAGCAAGTGTAATCAACTTGTCTTTGGTGACCACATATCGCGCCGGGCGTAGGCCATTCCTGTCGAGGTTGCAGGCCGCGTAGCGTCCATCAGAGAGAACGATACCTGCAGGGCCGTCCCACGGTTCCATATGTTTGGAGTTAAAATCGTAAAAGGCGCGTAAATCTGCATCCATATCTGGGTGGTTTTGCCAAGCAGGCGGCACCAACATGCGCATGGCTCGGAAGATATCCATGCCACCAGCAAGAAAGAGGTCGAGCATATTATCTAGGCTAGATGAATCTGAACCAGTTTCATTCACAAATGGCGCGGCGTTGTGCAGATCGGGAAGCAGCGGTGAAGAGAATTTATACGCTCTTGCTCTGGCCCATTGTCGGTTGCCTTCAATGGTATTGATTTCACCGTTGTGCGCCAAATATCTAAATGGTTGGGCGAGTGGCCATCGAGGCTGAGTATTGGTGGAGAATCGCTGATGGAACAAGCAAATAGCCGATTCCATACGTAGATCGGCTAAATCGAGGTAGAAGCGCGGCAAATCAGCAGGCATGCAAAGCCCTTTATACACCATGACTTGTGTCGAAAGGCTACAGATATAAAATTCAGAATCGCAATCGATTGCCTTTTCAATACGGCGGCGGGCAAGATATAAGCGACGCTCAGTGTCCTTTTCTAGCCAGCCAGCAGGTGCAGATATAAACAATTGTTGGATGTCGGGTAATGAGTTTAAAGCAATCGGTCCTAACACATCAGGGTTGACGGGAACGGTACGCCAGCCTGCGATGGTCAGGGTTTCCTTGGTGAGTTCTTGCTGAATGATTTCTTTTGCTTGCTGAGCTTTGATTGGGTCTTTGTTCAAGAAAATCATGCCCACTGCATAGTGCTTGCTGAGCTTGAAGCCTGCTTCATCAGCAACGAGACGTAGGTAGGAGTCGGGCTTTTGAAGTAGTAGACCACAGCCATCCCCCGTTTTTCCATCTGCGGCGATGCCCCCTCGGTGAGTCATACGATCAAGTGCGGAAATAGCCGTGCGAACCAGCTTATGACTTGGCTCGCCTTCCATATGGGCGATTAAACCAAATCCACAGTTGTCTTTTTCAAGATTTGGATCGTAAAGCGACATTGCAATTCTCCCTGTGCTTTTCTGTCTTCCAGACAGTAATTATAATAATTGTGTAATGACTAAATACTCACATTAAACGACTAGATTATTGATTGACGATACGCGGTCGTTTTTAGACCGAAATTACAAGCTAAAGGTTATTGTGAAAAAGGTCAAGGTATGGGGATAAATCTCTGAATCAATATCCTTTCCATGTTATGGCTTTTCTTTTTTATGTAAAACAAACGGATAGATTGTTGAGGTGTCGTTTTTAGTTTAGCTGTAAGGGGAGTTCGTGCGTTGATTTTGGATAAAAGAGGGAGGAAGTAGATAAATCGCTCACCAAAGCTTAACTGCATATTCCCCAATCAGATAACACCTTGTTACTTGTCATGGTTTTTTATTACACCCATCGAAGTAAAGCATGTAAAATAGCCAATAATATAGCCTTAGGCGAGCGAGCCCGCTCTGTGCCAGCAGCCCGACAAGCATTAAAATCGTCTTTGTCACCTTCGCTGAAGTATGCACCTTGAGGTCACTTTAAGTATCAATATTCGAATGTCATTGTAGGTCTTGAAACCTAAGTAATGGCTTGGTGAGGCGCGGATGAAACTAATTAAGAATTTGGCCCAATACTACGTTGACCTGTTGGTTAAGCTGGGTATTTTACGTTTTTCGATTTTGTTGGCGTTGGCATTGGTCGCATTGGCCGTCGTTGTGCAGGTCGGCTTGACCCTTGCGCTAACTGGCCACGTCGATAATATTGATATTATTCGTTCGATATTTTTTGGCATCTTAGTGACACCATGGGCAGTGTACTTCCTCTCGGTGGTGGTCGATCAATTAGAGGAATCCCGTCAGCGATTGTCCAAACTTGTACTTAAGCTAAAAGACATGCGCACTCGCGACCAAGAACTGAATTATGCTCTGCAAAAAAATATTGAGAAGCTCAACTTGGAAATCGAAGAGCGGATCAAAGCTGAAGAGGCACGTAAGTTCGCGATTAAAGATTTAGAAAATGAAGTGTATCAACGCGAGCGGACCCAAGTAGAGCTCGCAGAGCGTACGGTGTTACTGCGCTCATTTATCGATGCCTCTCCTGATCTTATTTACTATCGTAACGCAAAAGGTTTGTTTTCTGGCTGTAATAAAGCCATGGAAGAATTGACGGGGCGCAGCGAAGCTGACTTGGTTGGGCTGACTCCTTGGCAGGTATACAGCAAGGAAATCGCTCAGCAAATAGTTGATACTGACCAAAAAGTGTTTGCTAGTAATCAGTCGTTGACTTACGAACAGTGGTTAGAGTATCCGGATGGCCGTAAAACCTTTTTTGAACTGCGAAAGGTACCTTTTTATAGCAAAGAAGGGCGACATCTTGGTTTAGTCGGCTTTGGCCGCGACATTACTGAGCGCAAGCAGCATGAAGAGTCGTTAGAGCGTGCCAGCCAAGAAAAGACTACCTTTATTTCCACTGTTAGCCATGAGTTGCGTACACCACTTAATGGGATCGTCGGGTTGAGCCGTATGCTACTTGATAGCACACTGTCTGATGAGCAGCGCCGGCATATGCAAACTATCAATGTTAGCGCGATTACTTTAGGTAATATCTTCAATGATATTATCGATATGGATAAGTTTGATCGCCGAAAGCTGGAACTTTTACCCGCGCCCCTACACTTTGAAGATTTTGTGGTGGAAATCGAAAGCATTGCCGCCTTGATGGCTCAGCAAAAAAATCTACGTTTTACTCTCGAACGTTTAAGTACTTTACCTTCTCTTGTCGAAGTGGATGCCACGCGTTTACGTCAAGTGCTATGGAATTTGATTAGCAATGCGATGAAATTCACCAAGGAAGGCGGAGTCGTAGTCTCCGTATGGGCGGATATGACTGATGGCCAAGCACAAATTACCATAGAAGTTGAAGACTCGGGAGTCGGCATTCCCAAAGCGGAGCTCGATAAAATATTTGCCATGTATTACCAAGTTAAATCCGACAAAGACAACTTACATGCGGTCGGCACGGGGATTGGTTTAGCGGTGTCCTCGCAATTAATTAAGATGATGGGCGGAGAAATTCATGTTAGCAGCGAAGAGGGGTTTGGTAGCACCTTTACGGTTGAGCTTAACGTTCCGCTGCTGAAAGAGCCTTCGCCGAAACCATTAGCAGCGCAAAGTCAGCGCAGCTTAAATATCTTCATGGTTGAGGACATCGAATTAAATGTCACGGTAGCGCGTTCTTTATTGGAAAGCTTGGGCCATCAGGTGACCGTGGCGATGACAGGCCAAGATGCGTTGGAGCAGTTTAGCCCCGAACAATTTGATATGGTGCTGCTAGACATTCAATTGCCAGATATGACCGGCTTTGATGTCGCGGCGAGTTATCGCCAACGATTTACCTCACTGCCACCATTGATTGCATTGACAGCAAACGTGATTAACGACCGCAATGAATATTTGCGCCAAGGGATGGACGACGCTTTAAGTAAGCCGCTCTCTATTGGCGCGGTGCAAGATGTCATCGCGAAGCTAGATAAGTTTGAGACGACAGTGCAAGCGCCAGTGACCGCTAGCGTTGAAGACAGTCAAGAGTCTGAGCGCTACAACGCTTTACTGGACTTGGCTATGCTGGACTCTTATATCGATATCGTTGGCCCGCAACCAATGCTAGATAGCGTGAAGATGTTCGAGGAGCTGATGCCCGAATATGTTGAGGTGTTGATTTCGAACCTTACAGCGAAAGATCAAAAAGGAATTGTGTCGGAAGCGCATAAAATTAAGGGAGCAGCGGGCTCGGTAGGCTTAAAGCGCATTCAAAAGGTGGCGCAGAAAGCACAAACACCGGATGCGCCAGCTTGGTGGGAAAATATCGCGGACTGGGTCGAAGAAATTAAAAACGAATATCAGCATGATGTTCAAATATTAAAACAGTGGTTATCAGATAGGTAATAATATGAAAAAGGTTTTATTTGCTTCTTTAGTATTGGTGTTACTAGCTGCATGTGCGTCTTCTCAAAATATCTGGGGAGAAGATAATCAAGCGCAGGTGTCAGGGCAGTCTGTTTCGATGAAAAGCAACTTATGGGTGACGAATGTACCGGCTAGCGTGGAAGGACAAGATCAAACCTTACATGGCACGTTATATTTGGAGTCGAAGCATTCATTGCCAGCCAACCTCGATGTCGTGAAGGTTTCAATTAAACAAGGCACGCATGTTTGGACATTGACAGAAGACCAACTGGCGTTGCAGAGCAATTATGAAAATCAATGGGAAGTGTCGTTTGAGTGGCCAAAAGTGCCAGTCAATTTGGCGAAATCAGTTGATGTAGCGATGAAGCTGGGTAAAGCAGGTCAAGCTCAGTGGCTAGTGGATAAGCATGTTCAAGTGAATGCGATTGATTAGTGCTGTTAAGCAGTTCCATAGACTTAGCCCCATAGGCTTAGTTTCTATAGAGTTAGTTTCTATAGATTTAGTTCAATGCTCTGGGCTATAGACGTAAAAAGGGACGATAGAAATCGTCCCTTTTTTATGCGTATGAGTAAACTGTGCGATATGGCAGAGATTAGCCTTCTAGCTCACCGCAGAAGCGGTAGCCTTCACCGTGAATGGTCGCGATGATCTCTGGAGTGCCAGCGACAGACTCAAAGTGTTTACGGATGCGGCGAATGGTCACATCGACAGTTCTGTCGTGCGGCTTGAGCTCTCGTCCGGTCATTTGCTTTAGTAGATCCGCGCGGGTTTGGATCTTGCCTGGGTTTTCGCAGAAGTGCAGTAAAGCACGGAACTCAGAGCGAGGCAGTTTATAGCCTTCGCCACTTGGGCTTACTAGAGAACGACTGTTGATATCAAGCACCCAACCGTTGAACTGATATTTTTCGACCGAGAGCTTTTCTTCTTGCGGCGCTACAACGTTCATTGAGCGGCTCAGCAAGTTACGCGCACGGATGGTCAGTTCACGTGGGTTAAACGGTTTAGTGATGTAATCGTCTGCGCCAATCTCTAATCCTAGGATTTTGTCTACTTCATTGTCGCGCCCAGTTAGGAACATTAGGGCAACGTTTGCCTGATCACGCAGCTCACGTGCTAGCAACAAGCCATTCTTCCCTGGCAAGTTGATGTCCATAATCACCAAATTAATTGGGTTATTCGACAGCACATGGTGCATTTCTTCACCGTCACTGGCTTCAAAAACAGCGTATCCCTCTGCTTCAAAAATACTCTTAAGAGTGTTACGAGTTACTTGCTCATCTTCGACGATAAGGATCTGCGGGCTTTGCATTGGCGGTACCTAAACTTGTAAAAAAGATTGTTCTAACAGAATAAATCTTAGGCAAAAACATTACATACGGGTAATTTGATGCCGATTTTAAACTAAAGTTTGACAAAAAACACGAACTTTGAGCGTCTGATGTTCCTAGTGTAGTAACAATTGGAGTAGAGACGTAACCCTGAGTGTTGTGACTGACTTCACTATTGAAGGAGATTCTATATTTTTAACAGTGACCTAACAACGTTATGCTGGTCATTGTCGATATTTTATTGATGTATATCAATCGATACAGATCTCATCAATCATCTCAATAGATATACTATGGGTGAGATTGCGTATTGGCTTGTGGGCGCACAATTGTGACCATGACAATCAGTAGTATGAAAACACAAGCTATGCTTTAGCTTAGACGCATTAATGCGCCAACAGGCCGAGACTAGTTAAAAAGCAGTTAAATATGTTTAGGAACGCCTGATACCTATGTCTAAGTTTGACCAGATGGCTAATTTTGACAGGGATCTAAGTCTGGCAGGGATCTAAGCCTGACAGGTGTCTAAGCGTAGGCAGGATGGCATGTAAACTTTCTTGGAGGAAAGATGAACGATATAACGCCGGATATTTGTGATCAACATGGTTCAAAAGTAACAGTGTTAAGCTTGCCGTTATCGAGTTTCGGCAAGAAGCGAGCATTTTGGGGGAAGATAGCCACTGTACGTTGTTATCACGATAATTCCAAAGTTCGTCAGGTGCTCTCTCAGCCGGGTAAAGGTAAAGTCTTATTTGTTGATGGTCATGGCTCGTCTCAACGTGCTTTGCTTGGAGATGAGGTCGCGGCGTTAGCAGTGAAAAATGGTTGGGAAGGGGTGATTATCTACGGGGCGATACGAGATGTGGCTGTCATTGGGACGATGAATATCGCCGTTCAGGCGCTAGGAACATGCCCAATGAAAACAGACAAACGCGACGTGGGAGATGTCGATGTGTCTCTAACCATTAATAACCAGCTGATAGCGCCAGGCGATTATCTGTATGCGGATGACAACGGTATTTTATTGTCCAGTGAAAAATTGCTCTAGTCGTTAGCTCTAAATTAGACAAATCTAAAAACGAAAGCCGATGCCAACTTCAACGCCTTGGCGCAGTTGTTGATAGTCCAGAGTAGCATGCATGTCTAGGTTATCGGTAAGCTGCATTCGGCTGGAGAACTCTGCTGACATAGAGGTGGTGCTGTCTGGATCGTCGTTTTTATTGTGTGAGCGTAGAGTGCTTTGTAACGAGATTTTCTCGTTAAGTTGATAACTAAGCCCACTGAGTAACCCATCGATCATTCGACTCTCTTCAGCGTTCGTTGAGTTTTCTATTCGGGCACCGACGTATAAATCGATTTTGTTGAATAAGGTATACGAGTAACCACTATCGATTTTGAACGAATCGGCATCTTGAGTATGATTTTCGCTTTCAACAAACAATTTGTGTGTGTGTGTGACTCGGTCGGTTCGCAGTTGAGGTAGCTCTGCGGCGGATAAGGAGAAACACAAAAAAAGTGGCAACCAAGATACGATTGTCTTCATCTCCTCCTCCTTCGCATATCATTGCTTATTGTTATTTTTTTCTGCAACTTTAAGTAAAGCACAAGATTTTCATGAGCGCCGATCGTTTATAGAGTATTTAGTTATACCCAAGTGGGTTCGAGGTGCTGGGTCAGCAAGCTAGCTGAACTTTGTATCTACCGTTGATTTCTTTTCGGTGAACGAGTTTTTTGGTTATTTTGGTGCGTTTTAATTAGAGTTTTACGGGATTTGTTACTTTTCCATTGACGGAGCAGGGCAAAGTGCGGTAAAGGTTATAAAGACAGCAAGCAGACGTGACGAAGTAGCACAACCATAATGAAATTTAGCCTCAATGTGATGAATACCACAACCATCATTATTACCGACACTTTGGATGTTGGGGCAGGCTGCTGAGCGAAAGAACTCAAAAAAAGGCCTGTATCTCAACGGATACAGGCCTTTTTTTATACGAAAAATGGAGAAGGGAATGCGAGTATTGAAGTTTGGTGGTTCGTCTTTGGCGGACGCGGAGAGGTTTTTAAGGGCGGCGGAAATTATTCATGACAACGCTCGCCAAGATGAAGTGTCCGTGGTGCTTTCAGCGCCAGGGAAAACCACGAATCAATTGGTTTCTGTGATTTCCAGTGCGCTGAGAAATGGAGACTCTGAGTTGCAGCTTGCCGAGCTGGAGTGCGCGTTTCAGTCACTATTCAATGATATTCAAGCTATTGTCCCTGAAGTTGATGGACGAGGATTTTCTCAGCAAGTAAAGGACTCGCTCTCCCAGTTGAGGCAATGCGTTCATGGGATAGGTTTGTTGGAAACCTGCCCTGATAGCGTCCATGCCAGAGTCATTAGTAAAGGAGAGCGGATCTCGGTTGCTTTAATGCAGGCAGTATTGGCGATAAAAGGACAGCCGGCCAAAGTATTAGATCCGGTGCAATATTTGGTGGCTGAAGGGGATTACTTAGAAGCCATGGTGGACATTGATGCGTCCAGTGAAAATTTCAAACATCAGCCTTTGGAAGCTGGGGTGGTGCATTTGGTACCCGGTTTTACAGCAGGCAATAAGAAAGGTGAGTTGGTGACTTTGGGCCGCAATGGATCTGACTATTCTGCCGCGACCCTTGCTGCGTGTTTAAGGGCTGAACGCTGTGAAATATGGACGGATGTTGATGGCGTTTACAATTGTGACCCTCGCTTAGTTGAGGATGCTCGGTTGCTGAAATCTCTGAGCTATCAGGAAGCGATGGAGCTGTCATATTTCGGTGCATCGGTATTGCACCCCAAGACAATCGCGCCGATTGCTCAATTCCATATTCCTTGCTTTATCCGTAACAGTTTTAATCCAGAGGCTGAAGGTACGTTAATTGGTCCGGAATCCAGCGAAGATCGAGCAGCGGTAAAGGGTATCACCACACTGAATAATCTGACGATGGTGAATGTATCTGGCCCGGGCATGAAAGGGATGGTCGGAATGGCGAGCCGAGTGTTTGGTGCCATGTCATCGGCAGACATTTCTATTGTGTTGATTACTCAGTCGTCATCGGAATACAGCATTAGTTTTTGTATTGACCGTGAGGACAAACAGCAAGCTGAACGGGTGCTACGCAATGAATTTGAACTAGAATCCAAACACGCCTTACTTGAACCTATCGACTTTATCGACAACTTATCCATTATTACCTTGGTCGGAGATGGGATGCGCACGTCGCGTGGCGTTGCTTCGCGCTTTTTTACTTCGTTAGCAGAAATTAACGTCAATATTGTTGCCATTGCTCAAGGCTCTTCCGAACGCGCTATCTCAGCCGTTGTTCCTGAAGATAAAGTCACTAAAGCTATCAAGGTTTGTCATGAGAATTTGTTTAACGCCAAACACTACCTCGATATCTTTGTAGTCGGTGTTGGTGGCGTTGGTGGAGAGTTGGTCGATCAGATCCAACGCCAACAAACCAAGCTAGCGGAGAAAGGTATTGTCATTCGCGTGTGTGGCCTTGCGAACTCGAAAGGGGTTTTGCTTGATGGCGACGGTTTGCCACTGGATCATTGGCGTGATCGAGTCAAAGGGGTCAGTGAAGAGTTCACGGTTTCCCGCTTGGCCGCATTGGTACAGCGTAATCATATTATTAACCCTGTGCTGGTGGATTGCACCGCCAGCGAACAGGTTGCGAATCAATACGCGGACTTTTTGTCTTCAGGTTTTCATGTGGTCACACCAAATAAAAAAGCCAACACAGTCGATATGGCTTACTACCAATTGCTCCGTGAGTCAGCGCAGCGCTCTCGTCGTAAATTCTTATATGAGACAACGGTAGGTGCAGGCCTTCCCGTAATTGAGAACCTGCAAAACTTGTTGTCGGCGGGGGACGAGTTAGAGAAATTTAGCGGTATTTTGTCGGGGTCATTATCGTATATTTTTGGCAAGCTAGATGAAGGCATGACGTTCAGTCAAGCAACTCAAGTGGCTAAAGAAAATGGCTTTACTGAGCCTGATCCTAGAGATGATTTATCGGGATTAGACGTTGCACGTAAATTGCTGATCTTAGCACGAGAAACCGGGATGGAAATTGAACTAGATGATGTACAAATAGAATCGGCCTTACCCCCGGGCTTTGATTGTAGTGGTTCTGTCGCGCAGTTTATGCAGCGTTTGCCCGATGCTGACTCGCAAGTGAAACTGCGAGTAGAACATGCTCGCGCTGAGGGCAAAGTGTTACGTTACGTTGGAGAAATCTCTGATGGTCGTTGCCGAGTCTTTGTGAGTGCGGTGGATGACGACGATCCTATGTTTAAAATCAAAGATGGTGAGAACGCATTGGCGTTTTATAGCCGTTACTACCAGCCGATCCCATTGGTTCTACGAGGCTATGGCGCAGGTTTAGAGGTGACCGCAGCTGGCGTGTTTGCTGATGTCATGCGTACGCTGGGTTGGAAGTTGGGAGTATAACTGATGCAAGAAACAAACAGTGTAGCGGTATACGCGCCTGCGTCCATCGGCAATATCAGTGTTGGATTTGATGTGCTTGGTGCAGCGGTGTCGCCGATTGATGGATCTCTACTCGGCGACCGAGTGTTAGTCGAGTTGGGCTCGGATCCTTTTTCTCTGAGCACGCTAGGCGAGTTTGCGCAGAGGCTGCCAAGTGATCCTAAACAAAATATTGTTTACCACTGCTGGCAAACCTTTGTGACTGAATTGGAAAAAGGTGGTCACCCGATAAAAAATGTCGCGATGACATTGGAAAAGAACATGCCGATTGGCTCTGGGCTAGGCTCGAGCGCTTGCTCGATTGTTGCCGCGCTCGATGCGCTCAATCGCTTCCATGGTCAGCCTCTTGGCGAAAAAGCGCTGCTGACACTCATGGGTGAGATGGAAGGAAGAATTTCCGGAAGCATCCATTACGATAATGTGGCGCCGTGCTATCAGGGAGGCGTTCAGCTGATGTTGGGAGAGCTAGGAATTATTAGCCAGTCAGTTCCTAGCTTTTCGGAATGGTACTGGGTGATGGCATACCCCGGAATCACAGTGTCTACCTCCGAAGCAAGAGATATATTACCAAGGGTATACGCTCGTCAGGACATCGTCGCACACGGCCGACACTTGGCTGGTTTTATTCACGCATGCCATACCAATCAACCTCAACTTGCCTCTACGATGATCAAAGATGTAGTGGCTGAACCATACCGTGAGCAGCTGTTACCTAACTTTGCTCAAGCACGTGCGTTCGCCTCATCTCAAGGGGCATTGGTGACTGGAATTTCTGGTAGTGGCCCCACTTTGTTTAGTATCTGCGATACATTGCCAGTCGCCAATGACGTCGCGGATTGGTTAACCCAGCACTACTTGCAAAATGAAGATGGCTTTGTCCATATTTGTCGTCTCGATACCGAAGGATCTCAAGCAATAGGAACTCAGCTATGAAGCTTTACAATATCAAGGAACACCAGCAGCAAGTCTCATTCTCACAAGCTGTCCGCCAGGGGTTAGGTCGAAATCAAGGTCTATTCTTTCCTAGCCAATTGCCTTCCTTTGACAACATAGATGCCTTGCTGGAGAAAGATTTTATTTCTCGCAGTGGTGAGATTTTGTCTACTTTGATTGGTGATGAATTACCCCCTGAGCAAGTCACGGCCATGGTTGACGCCGCATTTCGCTTCCCCGCGCCAATCAATCAAGTGGAAGATAATGTTTATGCACTCGAGTTGTTTCATGGTCCAACTCTAGCGTTTAAAGATTTCGGTGGTCGCTTTATGGCGCAAGCGCTCGCAGCGGTTTCTGATTCGGGCAAAGTCACTATCCTGACGGCAACCTCGGGAGACACTGGAGCTGCCGTAGCACACGCTTTTTATGGTATGGACAATATAGATGTGGTGATCTTGTATCCTCAAGGAAAAATCAGCCCGCTTCAGGAAAAGCTGTTTTGTACTTTAGGCAAAAATATCCGCACCATCGCGATTAAAGGTGATTTTGACGACTGTCAGTCCTTAGTAAAGCAGGCGTTTGAAGATGAAAGCCTCAAGCAAAAGATCGGCTTAAACTCTGCCAACTCTATTAATATCAGCCGCCTAATGGCGCAGATTTGTTATTACTTTGAAGCGTTTGCTCAGCTGAAAAAATCACAGCGTAGTGATGTGGTGGTGTCGGTGCCAAGCGGCAACTTTGGTAATCTAACCGCAGGGTTGCTGGCTAAAGCGATGGGGCTGCCCATTAAGCGCTTTATTGCTGCGACCAATGAAAATGACACTGTCCCTCGTTATCTAGAGACCGGTGATTGGCAGCCGAAGCCAACGGTTGCCACCATGTCGAATGCGATGGATGTCAGTCAGCCTAATAACTGGCCGCGCGTTGAAGAGCTGTTTAAAACTGAGCAATGGTCGCTCGACGAGTTGGGCAAAGGAGCGCTCAGTGATGAGCAAAGCGCACAAGGAATACGGCATCTGTATCAACTCGGCTATCTGTGTGAACCTCATGGTGCCATTGCGTATCAAGTGTTGAAACAGCAGCTAGCAGAAGGTGAAACCGGCCTGTTTTTATGTACCGCTCACCCTGCTAAATTCAAAGAAGTGGTTGAGGACGTGCTACAAACCGAGATCGACTTACCCGACGCACTGGCCCACCATGCTAAATTGCCGCTGCTTTCTGAGCTAATGGAAAAAGACTTTAATCTACTTAGGGATTACCTGCTGAAGCTATAGCTTGTCCATTATAGCTTTTCTATATTATAGCTGTTTTATTTATAGCTATAGTATTGGATCTGTTTCGTACGGTGCTGCCGCTGTCACTTTTTCTGGGATAAAAATCATTTATGCCCAGAAAAAGCTGGCAAAGATACGTGCCAGCGAATGGCCGCCAATCGGATAGCCAGAACCGTCATGACGCACGCAAGGAAAGCACTCGAGCTATCATAACCCAGCGCCAAAACGGCAACGTGAACGCCGCCGCCGGCGATACAGGCGGTGGCATAAATTTCACTACGGAAAATCATCGGCACTTCGCGTGCGAGCACATCGCGAATAATCCCACCGCCACACCCTGTAATCATCCCCATAATGATGGCAATAAGGCCTGAATGTTGATACATAAGTGATTTTTCTACGCCGATACCCACAAATGCCGCGAGGCCAATCGCATCACAAACGGGCAGCAGCCACCACGCGACTCGTTTTGGTCGGCGTACCAGTAAGATCGTCAGAAAGCACGTCAGCAAAATATCCCAAATATAAGTGGTGTCTTTGATCCAAAATACTGGCGTGGCACCCAAAGATATATCACGAATAGTTCCGCCGCCAATGGCGGTAACGGTCGCTAGTACCACGGCACCGAATGGGTCCATTTTGAGCCTACCGGCAAGGAGGACGCCTGAAACTGCAAAGACAGCGGTTCCAAATAAATCAACCATGTACAGAAGTGAGGTGTCCAAAGCTAGTCTTCCCATTCGCTCGTAAAAATAGTGGCAGGAATTGTACGCAACTTTATCCGGCAAGTGTTAATGATTTTGCCGTATCGCCTCCAACTTTTGACACACGTCTTGGACCACTTTTAACGTGCGTAGCGTGGGGCGGTTTAGCCAGTCGGCATTGAGCTGTGTTACGTGATGCTGGTTTATCGCGGGAACGAATGCCTGCCAAGTTCTCCACATCGCATACACATTCTTTGGAGAGTCGGTGCTAAAGATGGCTTGTGGCTGCGCGATTAGCACCTGCTCGACGCTAATTTCAGGATAAGGCGCTTCGCTGTCAGCAAAGGTATTTTTTCCACCGCAAAATTGAAATACTGGGCTAGGCCAGCTTGATTTCGCCATTGTCATCATGGGTTTGCTGCCCATTAAATAGAGATATGGGACAAGTTGTTTGGTGTGATAATGCTGGGACAGCTTGGTTAGTTGTTCGGAGAAAGCTTGCGCCGCTTGCTGACCTTTTTTCGGATCTGCGCTGTATTGGCTTAAGTCGCGAATCGTGGTGGCGATATCGGGCAATGTTTGAATGCGTAGGTAGTAAATGTGTACCCCAAGTTGCTTAAGCTTAATGAGCTGTTTATCGGGATTAGCGGCTCGCCAAGCGATAACTAAGTCGGGCTTTAGGGCGAGAATTCGTTCAATATTGATGCTTTGGTAGTTGGCAACACGCTCGATATTTTTAGCCTGTTTCGGGTAATCACTATAATCGCTGACACCGACAATTTCCGGGCCTAGGCCAGCAGAGAAAGCCAGCTCTGTCGCGTTTGGGGTGAGGGTGATGACTCGTTTGGCTGGTGAGGCGGCGTACGTAGTTGCGATACAAAAAAGCGACAGTAGCGCCGTCAATATTTTCAATTCTAGATACCTTGATAAATCACGCCCAGTAAGCAGCTTTGGAGCACTATCCAGATAATGATACGCCATGCTAATAACTGCTTTATTTGAGCTAAGTGGATAGCGGAAGGTGCGATGCGACCGCCGATTTTACTTCTTATTCTTTTTTTGCCGCGATACATCGCTGGGCCGCCGAGTGATAATTGTAGCTTGCCGCCAACTGCAATCAGCAGCCAAGAAGGTCCGGGGAGAGGCCAGCTACTGGCTTGCTGGCGAATTAAGCTCAGCGCATAGCCTGCGCGTTGCCCAATACTGACTAAACTGGCGAACAGCCGCATCGGCACAAAATCTAGCACCGCTAATATTTTAATGGCGGGCAGGCCGAAGGGAGAAAACTCATCGCGCGACGGTGACCAAGTGCGTGCCAACTCTACCATCATACGATAGAGAAAAGCCCCAATCCCACCTAGTAGTGCATACCAAAAAAGGACACCGATTACGTTGCGGCCATAACCCATCACCAGAGTTTCTGCGCCAGCCTTGCCTAGCCCTAGTTGAGATAAAGGGCTGGTATCTCGGTTAACGAAGGGCTGAAGAGCGAGTCGTGCTTTCGGTTTGCTATCTTGTGCGAGCGCTGAAATTAAGGCTTTTGCCAGTTTATCGTTGTTACGCCAGTCTAATGCCAGCATCAATAAAGCCAGTTGAAAGAGCTGTGGGTGCCAGACTAACGGTTGCAGGGCGATAAATAATGCGGCCGCGGGCAGGCACATGAGCATCCAAGCTAGCGTGCCAGAGAGAAGTTGCTGCGAGTAGTGTGTACTCGTATTAACCTTATCTGACAGAATAAGGGCAAATTTTTGCCAAATCAGCATAGGGTGAACTGCACGGG
Organism: Vibrio profundum; assembly: GCF_050337555.1. Classification (NCBI taxonomy): domain Bacteria; kingdom Pseudomonadati; phylum Pseudomonadota; class Gammaproteobacteria; order Vibrionales; family Vibrionaceae; genus Vibrio; species Vibrio profundum. Next base: position 160,692 of record NZ_JAKJTA010000007.1, on the reverse strand, counting down.
GAAGAGGCAGAAAAAAATTGGCAATCAGAGCACCCCACAATACAAGTAGAGTGCCATTTGAATACCAATGAGATAAAAAATCGTCCATGATTATGTTTCGCTACCTTACCTAATTTATCGACTTAAGCATGCACTGAGCAGGAGGCTCAATGACTGTTTATGCGCGCCGTTTTTTTATTTACGACGTTTATGCGCGTAATAAGTCCAGCATTTTGAGCACCATTTCTGACGAGCTTTGTGCCGCTAGTGGTAAAAACTCATCGAAGCTCATTGGTGATTCTTTATCGGCAACATCAGAAATAGCACGTACCACAACAAATGGTACATTGAATTGGTGACAAGCTTGGGCGATCGCTGAGGCTTCCATTTCTACGGCAATCACGCTAGGGAAATGCTTGCGGATAAATTGCTGGCGCTCTGGAGTGCAAACAAAGGTATCGCCTGTACAGATTAAGCCGCGTACCGCATGCTTGTCTTTCATTAGAGTTAGCGCTTGCTCTGCCACGTCCATTAATTTGTTGTCTGCGACAAACGCAGCCGGTTGGCTGGCCATTTGGCCAATTTCATAACCAAAAGCAGTGACGTCAGCATCGTGGTGACGAACTTCTGTTGAAATAACCACATCACCTAGATTTAGGCTGGCATCAAATCCACCCGCTGAACCTGTATTAATGACACAGTCTGGTTGGTGTTGTGCAAGCAATAGACTCGTGCCGATAGCGGCAGCCACTTTGCCTATTCCAGATTGTAGCAAGACAACATCAACGCCGTTAATGGTACCAGTGTAGAAAGTACAACCTGCTTTTACTTCTTCTATGCAGTTTTCGATCTGTGGTTTTAGAATGGCGACTTCTTGTTCCATTGCGCCAATAATGCCGATTTTCATAGTGACTCTTTAATAAATTTAAAAGGAAAAAGTGCCTAAAGTGTATCACGTTACACTTTGCATCTGCCACGCTCGGCATTGGAGGTAAAATAGATATTGCGAAATGCAGACGCTTTTTTTATAATCCGCGCTTCGCGTAGCGGCTGAATCAGAGATTGGCTGTTACATTTTTACTTATTACTCTTACTTAGGAGAGATTTATGTCTCTGAATGCAGAAACTAAAGCAGCAATCGTAGCGGAATACGCTCAATCTGAAGGCGACACTGGTTCACCAGAAGTTCAAGTAGCACTACTTACAGCTTCTATCAACCACCTACAAGGTCACTTCAAAGCGCACAAAGGCGATCACCACAGCCGTCGTGGTCTACTACGCATGGTTTCTAGCCGTCGTAAGCTTCTTGACTACTTGAAAGGTAAAAACCTTTCTCGTTACCAAGATCTAATCAAACGTCTAGGCCTACGTCGCTAAGATTAGTTTGTACAAAAAAGGGGCTATATGCCCCTTTTTTGTTGCCTATATTTTCCCAAATACCGGATAACTAGTTTATACTACGTCCGGCAATTGTCGCTGTGCGACGATCTAAATTTAACCTCTTGGCATTGCAGTCACCGAAGACGACCGGAAGGTCGCGACTATTAAAAGCAGTCTAATTAGTAGTGTGCTTTCACTAGTCGCGATTTGTAGTGCTCTGAGTCAGTAATTAATTCAATCTAAGTGTTACTTAGAGCAAGGAAATACAATGTTCGAAAAACCAGTTGTAAAAACATTCCAGTACGGTAACCACACGGTTACTCTAGAGACTGGTGTTATCGCTCGTCAAGCAACCGCTGCTGTGATGGTCACTATGGATGATACGGCTGTATTTGTTTCAGTCGTTGGTAAGAAAGAAGCCGTTGAAGGTCAAGATTTCTTCCCGCTAACAGTAAACTACCAAGAGCGTACTTACGCTGCAGGTAAAATCCCTGGTGGTTTCTTCAAGCGTGAAGGCCGTCCTTCAGAAGGCGAAACACTAACGGCACGTCTAATCGACCGTCCAATTCGTCCTCTTTTCCCTGATTCATTTAAAAATGAAGTACAAGTTATTGCAACGGTAATGTCAGTAAACCCTGACGTTCAACCTGATATGGTAACAATGATCGGTACTTCTGCAGCTCTTGCTATCTCTGGTATTCCATTCAATGGTCCTATCGGTGCTGCACGTGTTGGTCACATTGATGGTCAGCTTGTTCTTAACCCAAGCAAGACAGAACTAGAAGCATCAAAACTTGATCTTGTGGTTGCTGGTACTGATAACGCAGTACTAATGGTTGAATCTGAAGCAGACAACCTAACTGAAGAAGAAATGCTATCAGCAGTTATCTTCGGTCACGACCAACAGCAAGTTGTTGTTAATGCAATTAACGAGTTTGCGGCTGAAGTTGCAACTCCAGCATGGGAATGGCAAGCACCAGAAGTTAACGTTGAACTTAAAGCTCGCGTTGCTGAACTAGCAGAAACTCGCCTTTCAGATGCATACCAAATCACTGAAAAAATGGCTCGTTACGAGCAAGTTGGCGCAATCAAGAGCGATGTTGTTGAAGCGCTACTAGCACAAGACGAAGAGCTAAACGAACGCGAAATTCGCGGCATGCTAGGTTCTCTTGAGAAAAACGTAGTACGTAGCCGTATCATTGCAGGCAACCCTCGTATCGACGGTCGTGAAAAAGACATGGTTCGTGCTCTAGACGTACGTACTGGTGTTCTTCCACGTACTCACGGAAGCGCGCTTTTCACTCGTGGTGAAACTCAGGCGATTGTAACTGCGACTCTTGGTACGCAGCGTGATGCTCAAATCATTGACGAGCTAACGGGTGAACGTAAAGATAACTTCCTACTTCACTACAACTTCCCTCCATACTGTGTGGGCGAAACTGGTTTTGTTGGTTCTCCTAAGCGTCGTGAAATCGGCCACGGTAAACTAGCAAAACGTGGTATTGCAGCAGTAATGCCATCGGCAGATGAATTCCCATACACAGTACGCGTAGTATCAGAAATCACTGAATCAAACGGTTCATCTTCAATGGCTTCTGTATGTGGTACTTCTCTTGCTCTTATGGATGCAGGTGTGCCAATCAAGTCTTCTGTTGCGGGTATCGCAATGGGTCTGGTTAAAGAAGGCGACGACTTTGTTGTTCTTTCTGACATCTTGGGCGACGAAGATCACCTAGGTGACATGGACTTTAAAGTAGCAGGTACTAACGAAGGTATCACAGCTCTTCAAATGGACATCAAGATCGAAGGTATCACTAAAGAGATCATGCAAATTGCGCTTAACCAAGCTCAAGGCGCACGTAAGCACATCTTATCTGTAATGGATCAAGCGCTTTCTGGTTCTCGTGATGATATCTCTGAATTTGCTCCTCGTATCCACACAATGAAGATCAGTTCTGAGAAGATCAAAGACGTGATCGGTAAAGGTGGTGCGGTAATTCGTGCGCTGACTGAAGAGACTGGCACGACTATCGAGATCGAAGACGATGGCACAATTAAGATTGCTGCAACAGAAGGTACTGCTGCGCAAGAAGCAATCCGTCGTATCGAAGAAATCACAGCTGAAGTTGAAGTAGGCACTATCTACACGGGTAAAGTTGCTCGCCTAGCTGACTTTGGTGCGTTTGTTACGATTCTTCCTGGTAAAGATGGTCTAGTACACATCTCTCAAATCGCTGAAAAACGCGTTGAGAAAGTGTCTGATTACCTAACTGAAGGTCAAGAAGTTCAAGTTAAAGTACTTGAAATTGACCGCCAGGGACGTGTTCGTCTAAGCATGAAAGAAGCGGTTAAGCCAGCTGAAGTTGACGGTAACGTAGCTTCTGACGCTGAGTAAGTGTCTTTAGTTCACATGACGTAGTTGGGTTTTCCCCGCTATGCTTAAAGCATGTTATAAATGGGAGCGTAATCGCTCCCTTTTTTATGCGGGTCAACCCAGTGTTTTAGCTGGAGTATAGGAGTATGACGGTGAAAAGGATTCTAACCGTAATCGCAAGTGTGGCTATGTTGAGCACACTGAGTGGCTGCGCGACTCAAAAAAGCCAGTGGCTTTCTCCGCCAATGGCTATCCCTCTACAAGTTAGTGCAAAAAAAGAGATCCAAATTGCTCAGCTTTCTCAACTCATCCAACGCAAAAATTTAGACGATCGTGTACGCGCTAAAATGTTGTTCGAACGCGGTAGTTACTATGACAGTGTCGGTTTGCGCCTGCTTGCCAGACTCGATTTTGATCAATCTTTAGCCATCGATCCCGCACAGTCAGATGTTTATAATTTGCTCGGCGTTAATTTTACTGAGGAACAGCAATACGATGATGCGTATGAGTCTTTTGATTCGGCACTAGAGCTTAATCCCAAGAACCTTTATGCCCTGCGTAATCGCGCTATTGCCCTGTATTACGGTGGCCGCTATGAACTCGCGCTGGCAGATTTGCAGAGTTTAACCAAAGACGGTGAAGCCGATCCATTCATCAGCTTGTGGCGCTATATCGTGGAGTACCAGTTGAATCCAGTCAAGGCACGGCAAGAACTGTCACAAGCGTATGATGTTAAACATCAAGGTTGGGGATGGTTTTTGGTTGCGTTGATGCTAGATAAAGTCAGCAATGAAGAAGCCCTAAAGATGATTGTGACGACTTCTCCAGATAACGCAGTATTGGCAGAGCGATTAACCGAGACCTATTTCTATATCGCTAAACGTTACCAATTGTCAGGCGATCTCAAAACGGCTTACAGCTTGTATAAAATCGTATTGGCGTCCAATGTCTACGACTATATTGAACACAAATACGCATACATTGAGCTTGATCGGATTAAGCAAGAAGTGACGAAGAAAAAGCAGGCCGAAGTTAGCGCGAAACCCGTTCATTAATTCAGGCGGTTTAATCTTTGTAAAATTAAACTATTTCAGCAGAACAACCAAGCTTAGTCCTATGTCCTTGAAATATCCAAGCTGCGTAAAGTTGCTTGGATATTTTACTCTCTAACGTCGTTTTCGCTGGGCGGCAAAGAGTTTTTCTGCTGCGTGGCGAGGCTGCGGAGTATGAAAATAGAAACCTTGCAGGATATCACAGTTCAATTTTTTCAATAGGCGAGCTTGAGGCTCTGATTCAATTCCTTCTGCAACAACTTTAAGATCAAGGGCTTGGCCCAGGTTGATTATGTTCTCAACCACCGTTACCTGACGAGGTAGCGAGTCGAGATCATCAATAAAGGCTTTGTCTATCTTGACTTCATCTACTGGGAAGTGGGCGAGGTAAGAGAGTGAAGAATAGCCAGTACCAAAGTCATCAATAGACAAAGAAAATCCAAGTGCTTTGATTGCCTTGAGCATCTTAAGAGTATGCATACTTTCACTCATGATGGTACTTTCGGTAATTTCAAAAGCGATGAACTTAGGATCGACATGAGTGTCACTAAGTAACTTTTCCATAAAGCTAAGGAGCTGGGTATTATGGAACTGCTCCGGGGAGAGGTTAATTGCAATTTTACCGGGTAAAATACCTTGTTTTATCCATTGCTGAGCGGCTTGGAATACTTCACGCATCACGACTTGACCTATGCTTTCAACCAGACCAGCACGTTCAGCGATAGGGATGAACTCTCCAGGGCTTACGTAGCCCTCAACAGGATGTTTCCATCGAACCAAGGCTTCAGCACCGACTATCCCTCGATTTTGGCTATCGACTTTAGGTTGATACCAGACTTCTAGCCCAGACTGCTGTAGTGCCTTCTGCAGTTCAATTTCTACCCAAAGCCGCTTTCTGGCGTCTTTATTCATTTGTTCATGGAATTGCACGAGTCGGTTGCGACCCGAGCTTTTGGCTTCATACATTGCGGAGTCGGCGTTTTGCAGCAATATTCGAGCAGTATCTCCGTCTTTTGGAAACCCTACACTGCCGATAGAGCAGGCGAGTCGTTTACGAAAGTATTGAAGGTCAAAGGGCTGGTTGATGGCATTTATAATTGCTGAACTAGTGCTGCTGACCAAATCCACAGCGTATCCTTGTGGAAGGATCACACCAAATTCGTCACCTCCCAAATGTCCGATGACGGCGGGAGGGCGAAACAGATCTTGCAGCCTGACCGCGACTTCTTTTAGCACCATGTCGCCAATCTGGTGGCCGAGTGAATCGTTAATATTTTTAAAATTATCAATATCTAGATACAGTAAGCAAAACTGGCTATGTAATTCAACGAGTTGATCGAGTTGCTGGCTAAAACCGACGCGATTATATAAAGAAGTGAGCGGGTCTATATGCTCCACTTGAACCTGTTTCTCAGCATTCGTGTCGCAGCGTTCATGGAGCAGAATCAGTTGCGCATCGCTTCCGAACAAGGGGATTTGCGCCGCTTGTAGTGTTATTTCTCTAGCATGCTTGCGCGTGTAACAGTTGAGTGGTCCAGAATTAAGCTGAGCACAAATGTCTTGCGTAAATGTATCGTGTGTTAAAGCTGAAACTAATAAATGTCGCAGAGTATTACCAAGCAGTTCATTTGGATGACGGAAGCCAAGTAGTGTTGCTGCCGTTTGATTAGCTGAAAGGATGCAGTCGTCCTCTGCCGTTAAAATAGCAGACTCTCCAAAAGAAGCTAAAGCATGGAATGTTTGTTCGCTTTCAAATAAGCGTTCTTTCAGTAGTTGTTTGTCGGCAATGTTAACGGCTTGAAGTGCAATATATTGGGAGTTATCTGGAAGATAAATTGGGGTTAGTGCGACCTGTAAGTGGATGAGCTGTTTCGGGCCCTGAAAGCAAATCTCGGTGAGTTGCGGCTCACCTTGCAGGGCTTGCTGGCAGTAGGGAGAGAGTGAGGTATAAGCGGTATGCCCAATTGTTTGGTTCAGATGTCGGCCGCTCAGTTGCGAGGCGAACTCTCCGACTAGCGCGGCGTAGCCCTGATTAACCATGAGATGACGAAATTCTTGGTCTAAGATTGAGAATATGAAAGGGCTGTTCCCAACGACAGTATCAAACCAATGTTGCAGCTTTGAATAATCCATAGTGTATTACTTGTCTTCCCTTTGACGAATGCATGCCCCCACACCGCATAGATTGCTGGCGTATACCGTCAATTAGCGTATACCATCAAATATAAGCCTTGTATTGATTGCGCGCGATTGTTTTTTTCCGCTGTTATAGCTGTAAGTGGAAATCTCCTTCAGTTAATCTCGTGCCCTAGTAGCCCAAAGCTTATGATAAAGCGTACAATAGTTCCGTTCTCCCTTGCTTCTTTAATATGGTGGCTCCGCTGCTTTTTGGGAAGTGGACTAGTGGAAGTACATACATCAAGATAAATCAACGTACACCACTCATATAATGAGGTCAGTTATGCTTATTCGAACCGAGTCACCCGCTGATATTTTGGTGATCGATCAATTACTCAAACGTATTTTCCCAACTGAGGCTGAGGCTAACTTAGTTATGCAACTTAGGGAAAACTCACATTTGACCTTATCTCTGATTGCTTGCAGTGAAGAGGGAGAAATAGTAGGTCATGTTATGTTTAGCCCTGTCATGCTGGATGAGGAAGATCACTACTGGCAAGGGCTTGCTCCGTTGGCGGTAGCGGCCGAATACCGACAGCAAGGGATAGCGTCGTCATTGGTCACAGAGGGATTGTGTTCTTTGAATGAACTAGGATATCCAGCTTGTGTTGTTTTAGGGGATCGTAGATTTTACGAGAAGTTTGGTTTTATTCCAGCACATCCTAAAGGCTACCGAAACCAATGGGTACAGGATGGCGATGCATTTCAAATTGTAGAGTTACATACAGGGGCGTTAGACAATAAATCTGGGCTCGTTCGCTATTGCGCCGAATTCGATACGCTGTAATAAATGGACTGGCGTCTGGCGTTTAGCGGCAAAAATTCTTGAACTGAGGTTAGAGGTTGTTGTGATAAAACGAAGTTTGTTAAACTGCGCGAAACCAGACAGGAATGCTCCATGAGTCAAATCACACCGAATCTGCATCATCAGCAATTTTTAACCGAAATGGGGATCACCTCATGGCAGTTAATGCATCCTGATCGTCTAGAAAAAGGCTCAACAGAGGCTTTGCTGTTACCGCTGGATTGTCAGCTTTTATTTGTTTCTTCTGAGCCTCCGTATGGAGCTCTGGCTACTATGTTTGGTAAGATTCTTAAGAGTTTTCACCTTGAACTTAGTCAGGCACGCCATATTCTGCCCGAGCACCTTAGCTATTTATCGCAGCATCAGCTGGAATGGATATGGTTTGCGGGATGTGATGTACAGCATGATACCAAGTTGAAAGTGCTTTCTAGCCCCACATTAAGTAAAATTGAAGGAAATCCCCAGCTAAAGCGACAGCTTTGGCAGCAAATCTGTGCTTATGAATCAAAATAATCAGTTTACCTTAGAGCCGTTATCTTCTTGTCATTTGAAGGAGATTCAGCGAATTGAAACACTCGCTCACTCGCACCCGTGGCCGGAATCTTTACTTAGCGATGTCAACTCAAGAGGTGCGTGTCACCATGTGTTATTGGCTGGAAACCAGTTGGTGGGTTATTTTTACGCGCAGAGCATTGTCGGAGAAGTCACTCTATTGAACATTGCCGTGGACCCTAACCAGCAAGGCCAAGGTTATGGTAAACAGCTATTGGAAGGCTTTTTGTCTACCTGTGAAGAAAAAAAAGCCGAAAGTGCGTGGTTAGAAGTGCGACAAAGTAATGAGCGGGCTTTTCAGTTATATCAGACGTGTGGCTTCAACGAAGTCGACCGACGGGTAAATTATTACCCCACAGCCTCAGGACGAGAAGATGCGGTTATTATGAGTTACATGTTTTGGTAATTCGTCTTATTAGCTAGTAAGGCGCTCTGTTGCAGGCGGCTCCGGCTGATAAACAAGTGGCTCAACTTGGTATTGATTAACCGCAAACCGTTTGACCAGCTCTTCAGCCGCAAGAGGTTTGTCGAAACCAAATCCTTGGAATTGATGACAACCGAGTTGCTGCAACGCGTGCAGTTCAAATCCGTCTTCTACCCCTTCTGCAATGATCTCGAGATTTAATCTGTGCGCGGTCATGATGATAGTATCAACGATGGCTTGGTCGCTTTCATTGATATGTAACTGAGTGACAAAGGATCGATCGATTTTGAGCATATCGACGGACAGGTGCTTCAAGTAACGCAGAGAAGAATAACCAGTACCAAAATCGTCGATGGATATTTTTAGTTTGTGTTCTTTTAATTCGGCCATTTTTTTGACTGCTTTTTCGATGTTTTCCAATAATAAGTTTTCGGTGATCTCGAGCTCGATGTGTTCGCCGCTGATCCCCGCTTGAGCGAGACAATCGGTAATATGTTCAACAAATGAGTCTTGAGCAAATTGCAGCGGACTAATATTGATCGCGAGACGATCAAAGCTTTCAGGTAGAACGCCTTCTTTACTCCATTGGGCATATTGGTAACAAGCCTGCTCAATAATCCAATCACCAATCGGTAATATCTGCCCCGTTTCTTCCGCAATAGGCATGAAGGCACCGGGAGGAAGTAATCCTTTTTGTGGATGATTCCAACGTATTAGCGCCTCAACTCCGACAATTTTCTGCTCGCTATTCACCTGAGGTTGATAGTAGAGCTCTAATTGACCTTTGTTAATTGCTTCGTGTAGTCCTTTTTCCGTTTCTAAGAAAGACTCTACCTGAGCGTGCATTCTTGGTTCATAGAGTACGTGGTTATTACGTCCATCAACTTTGGCGCGATACAGGGCCGTATCAGCTTGGCGAAGGACTTCGATATTGGTGTTGCTGGTGACTGGAAACTTTGAAATACCAATACTGACAGTACAGTAGAGCTGGTGATCATCAACGGAGTATGGGTTTGAAATCAGCGCAAGGAGCTGCTGGGCAATATCATTGGTATCAACGTTTTCCAGATTAGGCACAAGCACAGCGAACTCATCTCCGCCAATACGAGCAGCGACATAGCCGGGCTGGAGCCAAGCCTTAATTCGCATTGAGATAGCTTTGATCAAGTTGTCGCCAATGTCGTGGCCGAGAGAGTCGTTAATCGTTTTGAAGCGATCAAGGTCTAGATAGAACAAAGCGCCGGTTGTTTTGCTTTCAAGCGAGAGTTCAATGGATTCTTCTACAGTTTGCAATAGTAGGCTTCGATTCGCTAAGCCTGTGAGTGAATCGTAATAAGCCAGTTGGTTTAACTTTTCCTCAGCAATCTCTCTTTCCTTCCACATATCATGGAAGGTTTCAGCCAGCTCTTTCAGTTCATTTTCTAGATGCTGAGTTGGAGGAGGAGGCACTTCTTTTTTCGTTTCTAATGATCTCACCCAACGACTTAAAGTCATTAACGGCTTAGATAACTTGTAGTAGAAAAAGAACAAGAGAATGGACGTTAGGATAATATTTCGTAGCAGGTCAAATAGAATGATTTTGTTAGTAGTGACGATGAACTTGCGCGCAATACTAGATCCGTCTACGGAGAAGGTGAGTTGACCGACCACAATATTAGAATGGGGTTGGTGAAGATCTGCTTGATAAATAGGGTTGCTAGGGGTTAAAAACTGCGACAAAGCGGCGATAAAGCTATTTTGCTTCGGTAAAATTTTGTCTTTTTCGCTGAGAATGTCACCGAAGTCATCGGTAATTTTGACATGAAATATCGCAGGGTCGGTCATGAGGCGGGTGGTTACTTGCTCTGCCAATAGGTGATTTAAGTGGTATGCCGCCTGACTCGCATTGGAATAGTTTTGTAACAGTTCAAAGCGATACTCTTCAGACACTCTCAATTGCTCTTGATGAAGGTCGAGTAAAATCTGATAAAAGCTAAAGCATAGCCCTAGTGCGACAGAGACTAGGAACACGGTTTTTGCTTGCTTAAAGGCCAACGAATTGAATCGATTTCTCTTGGTCATAACTGGCTCAGCTTATTTCTACTCCTTTTATTTATAGCGCAGTTTGTTGATAAGTTATAAGGACTGGGATTTTATTATTCATTTTTCTTAGACATAACAGCAATTTTCTGTGTTGTGGCGCTACTATGCCTACTCAAGTGGAGGGTTAAAGTCGTTGGGAAGGGGAAATTACTGCATGAGGTATAGCCACATGCTGGGATCTTTAGCAACTCATTGCCGTAATTTATTGCTGAAATAGGCATCTTAAGGTTGCTAGGGTATATAAGATCGGCGAAAATGACGGCCAATTAGGATTAACTGAACGAATTGGTTGAATGGCGCTCAAGTAGAGGCGCAAAGTTGGATACCAATTCGTCTCGCAACTGAAGAGTATCCATGGCAGATCAGACTTTCCTCGATGAGGTTAATAAACGCAGAACGTTTGCAATCATTTCCCACCCTGATGCGGGTAAAACCACCATCACTGAAAAGGTGCTGTTATTCGGGCGCGCGATTCAGTCGGCGGGAACGGTAAAAGGTCGTGGTTCAAACCAGCATGCAAAATCAGACTGGATGGAGATGGAAAAAGAGCGTGGTATCTCGGTAACAACCTCCGTGATGCAGTTTCCGTTCAATGATTGCCTCGTTAACTTGCTTGATACTCCTGGACACGAAGACTTCTCAGAAGATACGTACCGTACTTTAACGGCAGTGGACTCGTGCTTGATGGTGATCGACGCGGCGAAAGGTGTTGAAGACCGTACGCGCAAACTAATGGAAGTCACTCGTCTGCGTGATACGCCTATCGTTACCTTTATGAACAAACTTGACCGTGATATCCGTGATCCAATGGAGCTGTTGGATGAAGTGGAAAGCGAGCTGAACATCGCGTGTGCGCCAATCTCTTGGCCTATCGGTTGTGGTAAAGAGTTCAAAGGTGTGTATCACATTCACCGTGATGAAGCGATTTTATACAGCACAGGTCAAGGCCATACGATTCAAGAAGAGAGCATCATTAAAGGGCTCGATAACCCTGAATTGGATGTAGCTGTGGGTGAAGAATTAGCTGAGCAACTGCGTGAAGAGTTAGAGCTCGTGCTCGGTGCATCGCATGAATTCGACCGAGAGCTATTCTTGGAAGGTGAATTGACGCCAGTATTTTTTGGTACTGCACTGGGTAACTTTGGTGTGGATCATATGCTGAATGGCTTGACTGAATGGGCACCAGTCCCTCAAGCGCGTAAAGCAAATGAGCGCGGCGTGGAAGCGGAAGAAGAGAAGTTTTCTGGCTTCGTATTTAAGATCCAAGCCAACATGGATCCAAAACACCGTGACCGTATTGCCTTTATGCGTATTGTATCGGGTACATATAAGCAGGGCATGAAGATGAACCATGTCCGTCTTGGTAAGCAGATCAATATTTCTGACGCTGTGACCTTTATGGCGGGTGACCGCTCTCGCGCAGAAAATGCCTATGCAGGTGATATTATCGGCTTGCACAACCATGGCACTATCCAAATCGGTGACACCTTTACTCAAGGTGAAGCACTCAAATTTGCAGGTATTCCAAACTTTGCCCCTGAGCTTTTCCGTCGAATCCGCCTGCGCGATCCACTAAAGCAAAAGCAGCTGTTAAAAGGCTTGGTTCAGTTATCGGAAGAAGGCGCGGTGCAGGTATTCCGTCCAATGCAAAACAATGATTTGATTGTGGGCGCGGTAGGTGTGCTTCAGTTTGATGTGGTGGTTGCTCGTCTTAAATCAGAATATAACGTTGAAGCGATTTATGAAAGTGTCAACGTAGCAACCGCTCGCTGGGTTGAATGTGACGACGAGAAAAAACTAGAAGAGTTTAAGCGTAAGAACCAAGCTAACTTGGCGTTAGATGGCGGCGATAACTTGTCTTATGTCGCCCCAACGATGGTGAACTTGAATCTAGCGAAAGAACGTTTTCCTGACGTGCAGTTCCGTGCAACTCGCGAACACTAATCTGATTCGTTTCGCCAGTGAATAGGTGGAGTCAGTACAATTAAAAATGCCGCTCAATGTGAGCGGCATTTTTGTTTTTTGTGTTTGAAAGAGCTGAAAGGCGCGCTAATTCATTCCTTTATTTGTTTTTCTTAGAGGATTTCTTTTTGCCTTTCTTCGCCGTTTTCTTGTTGGCGTCTTTTTTCTTTTTCTTAACTACCGTTTTTTTGTGTTGCGGGCGAAGCTCTTTAATAAAGCGTTCTTTAATTTCTTCTTTGATATATCTGGCAACACGCTCAAGCATTGCCTGGTCGTGCGCTTCGACTAAAGAAATCGCGTTGCCTTTTTTACCTGCACGTGCGGTACGGCCGATACGGTGCAGGTAAACGTCAGCTGTTCTTGGCATGTCGTAGTTAATCACATGGCTAACATCGGGCAAGTCGATACCACGCGCTGCTACGTCAGTTGCTAGTAATACGTTCACAGTACCGTCACGGAAGCGAGTGATGGCATTGTTGCGTCGATCTTGTGGCATTTCCCCTTGAATCCAAGAACAAGGAATTTGGGCTTGCTCTAGCTCGACTCTCAATTCAGCTAAACGCTCGCGGGTTTTGAGGAATATAATGCTGCGTTCAGCTTGATTAGTCAGTATATGCTTTAGCATATCCAGTTTGTGCGGCATGGAGTCAGCACGATGATACCACTGCGAGATTTTTTTGCGTTCACGCCTTGGCGGCTCCGCTTCTACCTTCGCGGGATCTTTAAGCAGATCGGCAGTAAACCCTTCCACGCCTCGGCCTTCCAAAGTAGCCGAGAACAATAGCGTTTGCTTACGCCAGCGACATTCTGTCGACAAACGATTGACTGCTGGGGCAAAACCCATGTCCAGCATACGATCCGCTTCGTCAAGGATTAGCCATTCAATAGCGCGGCAGTCAAAGCGTTCTGATTGAATATATTCCTGTAAGCGACCTGGTGTCGCGACAACGATATCTTGCGATGTGGCTAAGATGTCTGCATGTTCTTGGTATTGCACGCCGCCCGTAATAGTAAAAACTTTAAGGTTAGTATGCTCAGCCAATTGCTTTGTGTGTTCTGCAACTTGCATGGCAAGCTCACGCGTTGGGGTCAAGATCAATATACGAGCTGGCCCTGATTTTTTACGCGGGAAGTCGAGTAGATATTGCAATGCTGGGATGGCAAAAGCTGCGGTTTTTCCTGTCCCCGTTGGCGCGGAAGCAAGAATATCTTTACCTTCCAGTGCTTGTGGGATCGCTTGAGTTTGGATTTGTGTTGGCCGTTCATAGCCCATCCCTTCTATGGATTTCAGTAGGGTAGGGTCTAGATCAAGGTCAGCAAAAGTTTTGATCACTGTAGTTCTCCACACATGGATAATAAAGAGAAAAATTAAGGTCGCACATTATAAATCGATTAGTGATGAGGATCACAGGGTATTTCTACATTTTAAGATAAAAATCTTGAGTGAGCTGGATGAAGTCTTCGCTATAGCCCTGTTTTTCATGGATAGTTAGCTCTGTGAGCTGGCTATTTGATTTTTGGTGGCATAGTTCAAACAGCACTCGGTGTGGCGGTTTGCTCATGCTTGGTCTGACTTCGCAAAATCGGCTCAGGTGCCAACCCGTTGTCTTAGCGGTCTCGATAAAGGTCTTTCCTTCCACTGAAGGTAAAATAAAACTCGCTTTCCCATTCGGAGAAAGAAGAGATTGGCATTGAGCGAGCAGGGCATCATGGCTGAGAGTATCGGTATGACGAGCAATCGCTCTTGATTGATTATCGGATACTTTTCCTGAATTGAAGTAAGGCGGGTTACAAATAATGATATCGAATGTTTGGTTGGGCGAATAAGCTAAAATATCGCCAAGTTGAATATGAAGTCGGTTCGACCAAGGCGACTGAGAGGCGTTGAGTTTTGCGGTATGAAATGCGTCGTCATTGATATCCATCGCGGTGATATCTAGCTCAGCGCTTCTTTGCGCGCACATTAACGCGAGTAAACCCGTCCCAGTGCCAATATCAAGTAAATTGGCCGCACTGCTGAGGTCAGCCCAGGCGCCGAGCATCACCCCATCTGTGCTCACTGGCATACCAACACTGCCACCTTGGACAGTAAATTGCTTAAAATGAAAGCTTTTGCCAATATTATTAATGGGTTCGCTCCTGTGCATGTTTGCTCCATTATTGCGCTTTATTTTCAACAAATTAAATGTTGCGTAAGTGTTAACTTTAGATTTGAACCCGATCGCATTTTTTGTTTTGTATCTTATTTGGTTTATAACACTAGGTTTTCTTTTTAACTTGGTGTTTATAACTGTTATTTGGTTTTATTTGCAACTTATTGTGGCGTTTTTTTCTTTTCTCTTGATAACTATCTCTGCTTTGGTCATTATCTGTTACTTGAAATTTTTAGAATGTGTGGCGCATTAAGCGTCATTAGATATAAATTGTTATGGTTTTTAATTATTCATGTGTATTTTGAATAATTAAGAAGCTAGCGTGATAGACAAAGGGTTCGCAGTGAATCAGACTTTAAAACTTTCCGACATTATAGCTGTCGGTTTTACACTGTTCGCATTTTTCCTCGGAGCAGGTAACATCATCTTTCCACCATTGGCCGGTCAGTCTGCAGGTGACCACCTGCTGCCAGCCATGTTTGGTTTCTTAATAACGGCGGTCGGTTTACCTTTGTCTACGATTATTGCGGTCGCGGTATCGGGTGGCTCATGGGATCAGCTGACGAAAGATCTACCGAAAAAAGTGTCGGTATTGATGGCGGTACTGATTTTTGTAATTATCGGCCCTGCGTTTGCGGCGCCAAGAACGGGTTTGGTTGCCTATGAGATGGCGGTGAAACCTTTCTTCTCTCACCCAACTCAGATTGACCTGACATTGTTCTCAATTTTGTTTTTCACTGTCGCAATGGCTTTTGCATGGTCACAAGGCAAACTGATTGATTTGATTGGTAAGGTGCTCACGCCGCTGCTTATCCTTGGCCTAGTGACTTTGGGTTTAGCGGTAGTACTTGATCCACAAGGCCAAATCCTAGCCGCGCACGGTGACTATGTTGCACAGCCTCTAACGAAAGGTTTCTTAGAAGGCTACAATACGATGGATACCTTGGCTGCGCTAATGTTTGGTATGTTAATGGTCGACACTCTTCGTGGTCGAGGCATTACAGAACCAAAAGCGACAACCAAGTATCTAATTCGAGCAGCGTTTATTGCCGCTGGCGGTTTAGCATTTGTTTACGTGTCTTTGTTCTACCTTGGCGCAACCAGCGCGACGTTGGCGCCTAACTCAGCCAATGGCGGTACTATCTTAAGTATCTACGTACAAGCCTTGTTTGGCCCTTATGGTCAGTTCGCGCTGTCAATGATTGTATTGCTGGCATGCTTTACGACCACGATTGGTTTGATTTCTTCCTGTTCTGATTACTTTAGCTCGCTGACACGTATCCCATACCGAGCTTGGGTGGTGTTACTCGGTGTTGTAAGTGCCATCGTTGCCAATGTCGGGTTAACTCAGCTAATTGCTTTGTCTGTACCTGTGCTTTATGCCTTGTATCCAGTTGCCATCGTGTTGGTTCTGCTGACGTTCATTCGTGACCGTTTACCTAACCCTAAATTGGCCTACCGTGTCTCTTTGTCTGTAGCCTTTATCTTTTCGGCACTAGATGCATTGAAAGCGACGGGAATGGATGTGTCGGCACTCAATGTGATTCCACTATTTAACATTGATATGGGCTGGGCGCTACCTTCAGCGATCGCCGTAATTGTGATGTTTTTTGTCGGTGAGTCAAATAAAGAAAGCGACCGAGAGCCAGAACAAGCGATGTAACTCCGTTGTTCCTAGCTTGAATTAAGCAGGATAGTATTGACGAAGCCGACACTAGTTGTCGGCTTTTTTGTACCTCAACTTTGTATCTCAAAGGTCTGGCTCCATATTTTAGAGGGGCGCTTCAATATCAACCTATCAACCTGAACTCACCTTACAATTTTCAGGAGTACATCTGCGTTCTGCACATTGGAGCCGGCAGTGTGATGCCGTTTTTTCGATGATATGAGTCGGTGAACTATATTTCATTCACTTCTTTGTATTCTGTTTGCTGCACCTCGCCAACTAAGTAAAATGACTAGGTCGAAAATCAAATCGAATAGACAGTACTGTCTATTTAAAGTATTTGTCATACAACTTTTGAGTTTCTCCGCTTTCCTGCATCTGTTTTAGCGCTTGTGAAAATCGGTAGGCCATGGAATCTTCTGAGATCACTGTGGGGAAGTTGCTAATGGTGACGGCTTCTGACGTTTTGAAATTTGGGTTTGGTGTTTCAGCAAATAACTCAGACTTTCTCGAAAACCCTAAATTCATCGGGACGGGATTTTTATTGATTGTAAAACGATGTATTTTGATTCCGATATCATTATAGGATTTTATGTTGTTTACTTTCTTGTAGTAATCAATAACCTCAATATCTGCAATGTAGAAATCCCCTCGACCTCCCTTTAGCGCTTTGATAACGGTATCCATAGGTAGGCGATTTATTTGTGTGGTCTTTAAGCCCGGATACTTCCACTCGGCTTTACTACTGCCGATTTCTACTAATAGCTTACCTTTCATGTCTGAGATTGAATTCAATTCAGGTCGGTCGGCTAACGTCACAACAACCTCTTTTGTGGTGAGGCCGTTCGGCAGATAGTAAAGGTATTTACCTCGTTTGGTTGAAAAAGACGCCCCTGGATAGAAATCGATAGTGCCGTCTTTTAGCCCTTTATGCACCCTTGCCTTCGGAATGCGGATTATTTTCAGTTCGTAACCGATCTTTTCGGCGGCTCGACTAAATAATTCTTTATAGAGTCCTGAGTCATCAGTTTTATCAGCAATGAGAGGTAATTTGCTCTTATCCTTATATCCCATAATTATCGTGTTGCTGCTTGCTGAGATACTAAATGTTGAGCTAAAGATAGCGAGGGTTAAGGAGACGATAATCTTATTCATATTGAAGATTCTCTGATTGCTAGCTGTTACTTTGTACAGTGTAGTGTATTTTAGATGTTAGAGAGTCCGTATTGCGAGTCTGAGTGGGGTGGGATGACGAAAATGGGAAGGTTTTTATGTGCTAGCCAAGAGGCGATGGATAAGAAAGGCAGTAGAGTTAAATTCATCAGGCATAAAAAAACCACCATTAAAGGTGGTTTTTTTATGCGATCAGCGAGTTGGCTAGTCGAGCTAGTTCAAGAGGGTTTACTTGAGAAGAGCTTCGTTGCCGTTTTCGCGGATGTGCTTAAGAATATTTTTAACAGCGCGTGCGCTTGCACCAACGATGTTGCCAGACTTCATGTATTCAGTTCCGCCAGCAAAGTCAGTTAGGATTGCGCCAGCTTCGCGAGCGATGAGCTCACCAGCAGCCATGTCCCAAGGTTTTAGGCCAAGTTCGAAGTAGCCATCTACACGACCGCTTGCAAGGTAGCAAAGGTCAAGAGCTGCAGAGCCTGTACGACGGAAATCAGCACAATCAACAAATAAAGCTGAAACGATCTTCATGAATGATTCAGAGTGTTGCTTTTGCTTGAATGGGAAACCAGTCGCAAGCACAGCACCTTGAAGATCTTTAAGTTGCTTAACGCGCAGACGAGAGTTGTTAAGTTGAGCGCCAGAACCACGTTGTGCTGTGAACAACTCATTTAGCATAGGGTCGTAAACACAAGCGACTTCAGTTTTGCCTTTAATGCGAACAGCAATAGAGACAGCGAAGTGAGGCAGGCCTTTTATGAAGTTTGTTGTACCATCCAGTGGGTCAATAACCCATTGTACATCGCTATCTTTACCTTCGATAGAGCCGCTTTCTTCAGCAACAATAGAGTGCTCAGGATAAGAGCTTTTGATGATATCAATAATGATAGCTTCTGCTTCTGTATCAACATTACTAACGAAGTCGTTGAAACCTTTTTGGCTAGTTTCAATGTTATCAGTGTTTTCTAGTGATTTAGCAATGTGATTGCCCGCTTTTCGCGCAGCGCGAATAGCAATATTTAGCATAGGATGCATATGGGTTTCCCAACGGATGTTAAAGAACAAAAAAGCGGGGCGCAGTATATCAAAGATGAAACAAAAAGGAAGTGATGTTTTTTTGTACTTCAGAGGTTCTTCAACGATAAAGGGTCTGACCATTTTCCATCTAACTGTGATATTATCTGCGCGCATTCGGTTTATCGTGGTTATTGGGTATGTTAGATAATGTCAAAATAGTGTTGGTGGGTACTTCTCATCCAGGTAATGTGGGCTCAGCTGCTCGTGCTATGAAAGTGATGGGAATGAGCCAGTTAGTCTTGGTCGACCCTCAATGTGAAATAGATGAACAAGCGCTTGCTCTTGCAGCAGGTGCCAGTGACGTTGTTGAAAATGCCAAAATTGTTAAAAGCTTAGAAGAAGCCGTTGACGATTGTGTGTTGGTCGTTGGCTCAAGCGCTCGTTCAAGAACCTTAAACTGGCCTATGTTAGAGCCTCGCAGCTGCGGTGAAAAAATGGCAATTGAGGGCGCCTCTGCCCCTGTTGCTTTAGTCTTTGGCCGTGAACGAACTGGGCTAACCAATGAAGAGCTGCAAAAGTGTCACTATCACGCGTGTATTCCTGCGAATCCAGAATACAGCTCATTGAATCTGGCGATGGCCGTGCAAACGTTTAGCTATGAAGTTCGAATGGCACACCTGAATAATGAACGTAGTCAATTTGCGCCGGCAGCCGACGCCGATTACCCGCGTCATAAAGAACTCGAACTCTTCTATCAACACCTTGAAAAGGTCATGATAGACAGTCAATTTATCTCTCAGCAGCAGCCAGGCCAAGTGCTGAACAAGCTGCGTCGTTTGTTTAGCCGAGCAAGACCAGAAGCGCAAGAACTGAATATTTTGCGCGGTATGTTTAGCGCCATTGAAAAGCGTAAACAATAGAAATACAGACGATTCAACACGCTCTTTAATACTTGACTAAATTGGTCAAATAAATACTTGACCAATTTAGTCGGGTATGAAAAACTTTATAGTATAGAAGTCGTGTGGAATGGTGCGATATGAAGCTTACATCGAAAGGAAGGTATGCGGTTACAGCTATGTTAGACGTAGCTTTACACTCGCAGGAAAACCCAGTCCCCTTAGCGGATATATCTGAACGTCAAGGGATCTCGCTGTCGTATTTAGAACAGTTGTTTTCAAAGTTACGTAAATCTGGCTTGGTCACGAGTGTCCGAGGCCCAGGTGGTGGATATCGCCTTGCGAGCGAGGCCCGAGCAATAGCGGTAGGTACTGTTATTGCTGCAGTGGACGAATCTGTTGATGCCACCAAGTGTCAAGGAAAAGCGGATTGCCAAGGCGGAAATCGATGCCTAACACATGCACTGTGGCGTGATTTAAGTTCACGTATTAGTGACTTCTTAGATGGTATCACTCTGGGTGAGTTGATGCAGGATAACGAAGTTCTCGAAACGTCCGATCGACAAGATATGAATCTTGCGGTCAGCCAAGGGATGAGCAAAAAAAATCAGAATCTCGTTCCCATTGGTGCCAATGGTCGCTCATAGAGAGCGATGTTTTACACTGGAGTAAGAAATGAAACTGCCAATTTATCTTGATTATTCAGCGACGTGCCCAGTCGATCCGCGTGTGGCTGAGAAAATGGTTCAGTATATGACAATGGATGGTACATTTGGTAATCCAGCGTCACGTTCGCACCGTTATGGCTGGCAGGCAGAAGAAGCAGTCGATACCGCTCGTGAGCAAATTGCGGATCTACTGAATGCCGATCCCCGTGAAGTGGTTTTCACTTCTGGCGCAACAGAATCAGATAACCTAGCAATCAAAGGTGCTGCGAACTTTTACCAGAAAAAAGGTAAGCACATCATCACGTGCAAAACTGAGCATAAAGCGGTTCTCGACCCATGCCGTCAGCTTGAACGTGAAGGCTTTGAAGTCACATACCTAGCGCCTGAAGCAAATGGTATTATTGACTTGAACAAGCTTGCTGATGCAATGCGCGAAGACACGATTTTAGTGTCTATCATGCACGTTAACAACGAAATCGGCGTGATTCAGGATATCTCAGCGATCGGTGAGTTGTGCCGTGAGCGCAAAATCGTATTCCACGTTGATGCGGCTCAGTCGGCAGGTAAATTACCTATCGATGTGCAAGAAATGAAAGTTGATTTGATCTCTCTTACTTCACATAAGATTTATGGCCCGAAAGGTATTGGCGCTTTATACGTGCGTCGTAAGCCTCGTATTCGCCTAGAAACTCAAATGCATGGCGGCGGTCATGAGCGTGGTTTCCGTTCAGGAACATTACCAACGCACCAAATCGTCGGTATGGGTGAAGCTTTCCATCTTGCTAAACAAGAAATGCAGGCCGATTTTGATCACGCTAAGAAGCTGCGTGACCGTCTGCTTAATGGCATTAAAGATATGGAAGCGGTGACCATCAATGGTGATTTAGAACAGCGCTTACCAAATAACCTGAACATCAGCTTTGCTTTTGTTGAGGGTGAATCGCTTCTAATGTCGCTTAAAGATTTAGCAGTGTCTTCTGGCAGTGCATGTACATCAGCAAGCTTAGAGCCTTCGTACGTATTACGTGCGTTGGGTTTAAATGATGAACTAGCTCATAGCTCGATCCGTTTTTCTTTTGGTCGCTTTACGACTGAAGAAGACATCGACTATGCAGTCGAACAAATTCGTGTCGCAGTAAATAAGTTACGTGACATGTCTCCTCTTTGGGATATGTACAAGGAAGGGGTGGATTTGAATACGGTTGAGTGGGCTCACCACTAATCACCCCACAGTTTCATATTTAAAGAATTTGAGGTAAATATTATGGCTTATAGCGAAAAAGTAATTGATCATTACGAAAACCCACGCAACGTTGGTTCGTTCGATAAAGAAGATCCAGCAGTAGGCAGTGGTATGGTCGGCGCGCCAGCATGTGGCGATGTGATGAAACTACAAATCAAAGTGACGCCTGACGGCATCATTGAAGACGCGAAGTTCAAAACTTATGGTTGTGGTAGTGCAATCGCTTCAAGCTCTCTTGTGACAGAGTGGGTGAAAGGCAAAAGCATCGACGAAGCTGCAAGCATTAAGAACGCAGAAATCGCAGAAGAGTTGGAGCTTCCACCAGTTAAGATTCACTGCTCGATTCTAGCGGAAGACGCGATCAAAGCAGCAGTTGCTGACTATAAAAAGAAAAAAGACCAATAATAATCAGCGTGGTAGGGAGTTTGCTCTCTACCACGACTTTATAGAGCAATATAAGATTAAGGTGCAGTATGGCCATTACAATGACTGAAGCAGCGGCGAGCCGTGTTCATGCATTTCTAGATAACCGTGGTAAAGGTCTCGGTTTACGTCTGGGGGTCAAGACAACGGGCTGTTCAGGAATGGCGTATGTTCTTGAGTTTGTTGATGAGACATCTGAAGGCGACCAAGTCTTTGAACATATGGGTATCAAGGTAATTATTGATGCTAAGAGCTTTGTTTACCTAGACGGAACTGAGCTTGATTATGTAAAAGAAGGGCTCAATGAAGGTTTTGAATTTAACAACCCTAATGCCAAAGGCGAATGTGGTTGTGG
The DNA here is from genome assembly GCF_050337555.1 of Vibrio profundum. NCBI lineage: Bacteria > Pseudomonadati > Pseudomonadota > Gammaproteobacteria > Vibrionales > Vibrionaceae > Vibrio > Vibrio profundum. The sequence continues at coordinate 138,310 of NZ_JAKJTA010000007.1, read as the reverse complement.
CGAGAGTTTTAACGTTTAACGTATCTCTGGCCCACTGAACAAGGTGAAATTAGGACCTATCATTATGAACCATTTTGAACTTTTTGGGCTACCTAGCCAGTTTCAACTGGATGGTAGCCTTCTTTCTTCGCAGTTTCGTACGCTACAAAAACGCTTCCACCCAGATAACTTCGCGACGGCTTCAGAGAGAGATCGTCTCCTTTCTGTACAAAAAGCCGCTCAGATTAATGATGCCTATCAGGTACTCAAAAATCCTATCTCACGTGCTGAATACTTGCTTTCTGAGCAAGGTATTGAGCTACGCGGTGAACAGCAAACGCTACAAGATCCTGAGTTTCTCATGGAACAAATGGAACTGCGCGAAGAGCTGGAAGTTATCTGCGATCTTGACGACAGCCAAGACGCTTTGTTTGCCTTTGAACAAAAGGTGAGCACTATGTTTAAGCTACATCTCCGTACTCTTGAAGAGGCATTGTCTAAGAGCCAATGGCTTGATGCGGCAGATCTCGTGCGCAAACTAAAATTTATTGCCAAATTAACTCATGAAATAGAGCAAGCTGAAGAGCGATTGCTAGGTTAGCTTGTTAGTAAAAGGATCATCTCCCATGGCGTTACTTCAAATAGCAGAGCCAGGACAAAGCAGTGTCCCTCACGAACATAAACTGGCTGTGGGTATCGATTTAGGTACGACCAATTCTTTAGTTGCTTCAGTAAGAAGCGGCGAAGCAACGACGTTACCTGATGATAAAGGGCGTTCAGTGCTGCCTTCTGTCGTGCACTATACCTCTGAAGGTTTCAGTGTCGGTGATGAAGCGCGTTCTCAGGCACAAACAGACCCGAAAAATACGATTATTTCGATTAAGCGTCTGATTGGCCGTTCATTGACGGATATTCAAACACGCTACCCATCTCTGCCGTATCAATTTGTAGAATCAGATAACGGATTGCCTCGGCTTAATACAGCCCAAGGGCAGAAGAACCCAATTCAAGTCTCGTCTGATATTCTAAATAGCTTAAAGCAACGAGCAGAAGCGACGCTAGGTGGCGATCTGTCAGGTGCAGTGATCACCGTTCCTGCTTACTTTGATGATGCCCAGCGTGCTGGCACCAAAGATGCGGCGAAACTGGCTGGCCTGCATGTGCTGCGACTACTGAACGAGCCAACGGCTGCTGCAATTGCATACGGTTTAGATTCAGGCCAAGAAGGCGTGATTGCCGTATACGATCTTGGTGGCGGTACTTTCGATATTTCCATTTTACGTCTGACTAAAGGCGTATTTGAAGTACTTGCAACCGGCGGTGACTCGGCACTGGGCGGTGATGATTTTGACCACTTACTGGCTGAACACTTCCAAGAACAAATGGGCTTATCAGGCACGTTATCAGCTGAGCAAAACCGCGCTCTGTTAGATGCGGCGACGCAGGCTAAAATCGCCTTGTCTAGCGCCGATGACACTGATGTTTCGGTGTTGGGCTGGTCTGGTAATCTGAGCCGAACCAAGCTTGATGAATTGATTCGTCCACTCGTTAAGAGAACACTTCTTTCTTGTCGCCGCGCGATGAAAGATTCCGGCCTTGATGCCGGTGATGTCATGGAAGTTGTCATGGTCGGCGGTTCGACCCGTACTTTATTAGTGCGTGATATGGTCGGTGACTTTTTTGGTCGCACGCCGCTAACTAGCATTAATCCGGACGAAGTCGTCGCGATTGGGGCATCGATTCAAGCTGACATTTTAGTGGGTAACAAGCCAGATGCAGAAATGCTACTTCTGGACGTGATTCCGCTGTCATTGGGTATTGAAACCATGGGTGGTTTGGTGGAAAAAATCATTTCACGCAATACCACGATTCCTGTTGCTAAAGCGCAGGAGTTCACCACCTTTAAAGACGGCCAAACGGCGATGACGGTGCACACTGTGCAAGGCGAACGTGAAATGGTTGCCGATTGCCGTTCTCTCGCGCGTTTTTCATTGAAAGGTATTCCACCAATGGCCGCTGGCGCAGCGCACATCCGCGTAACTTACCAAGTGGATGCCGACGGTCTGTTATCTGTCACTGCGATGGAAAAAAGCACCGGCGTGCAAGCGGAAATCCAAGTGAAGCCATCGTATGGCCTGTCAGATGATGAAGTCGCGAACATGTTGAAAGATTCGATGGCTCATGCCAAAGATGACATGTTAGCCCGAGCGTTAGCTGAGCAAAAAGTCGAAGCCGATCGTGTGATTGAAGGTTTGATTGTCGCACTAGACGCAGACGGTGATGAGTTACTTTCAGAACCAGAGCGCCAAGAATTACTCAAAGCGATTGAAGCTTTGATTGAAGTACGCAATGGCGAGGATGCCGCAGCGATTGAGCATGGAATAAAACTCACTGATAAAGCGAGTGAAGAATTTGCCTCTCGTCGTATGGATAAATCAATTCGAGCGGCGCTGTCCGGTCAATCCGTTGACGATATTTAGTAGTTAGAGATTAAAAAATTATGCCTAAGATTATCGTATTACCGCATGACGAACTTTGCCCAGAAGGTGCAGTGTTAGAAGCCAAAACAGGTGATACTGTGCTGGATGTTGCCCTAAAAAATGGGATTGGAATCGAGCATGCGTGTGAAAAATCATGTGCATGCACCACATGTCACATTGTTGTTCGAGAAGGGTTTGATTCGCTTGAAGAAAGCGATGAACTCGAAGATGATATGTTGGATAAGGCGTGGGGGTTAGAACCAGAGTCGCGTTTAGGTTGCCAAGCGATCATCCGTGATGAAGATTTGGTTGTCGAGATCCCTAAATATACGCTCAACCATGCGTCTGAAGATCACTAAGATTTTTGCTGTCAAAGGAGATGAATGATGCAGTGGGTAGATTCTAGAGATATTGCGATTGAATTATGCGAACTATACCCAGAGGTTGATCCTAAGCAGGTCCGTTTTATGGACCTTCGCGATTGGATCTTAGATTTAGACGGCTTTGATGACGATCCTAAGCATTGCAACGAAAAAATCTTAGAAGCGGTTATCTTGTGCTGGATGGATGAAATGGACTGACAGCAGTAACGAACTGACAGCCAGTCTGCATTACTTTGATGACTGATATTGTAAAGCGAGCTACTTAGCTCGCTTTTTTATGTTTGTTAGCCAGGTATCTTTTCGGCCAATTTATGTTTTAAACGTTGAGAATACGCCCTTGAGAATGTATTTAACTGTTAGCGCCTGTTTCACCTCACTACTCTAGGATTTACCCTTGTTTTTCTTTTTGAAACGAGTAACGTGAGCAAGTCAAAATTTTATCAAGGCAAGGAGAGAAAATGTCTCAACAAATGTCCGTATTTATTAGTCAAGACAGTGCGCAACCTCAATGGGGAGACAAAGCGATTTTGTCTTTCAATGAAGATGGAGCGACTGTTCACCTTGCTAACGAAACCGATTACCTAACAGTGCAACGCGCAGCGCGTAAATTAGACTCTCAAGGTATCAAATCAGTCTTTTTATCCGGTGAAGGTTGGGATCTGGAAAGCATTTGGGCGTTTCAGCAAGGCTATCGTGATTCAAAGAAAAAGAACTGCCTTGAGTGGGTCGCTTTAGAAGCTGAAGCACAAGAAGAGCTAGAAGCTCGCATCACGTCGACCGATTGGGCGCGTGATATTATCAATAAGACTGCGGAAGAAGTCGCGCCTCGTCAATTGGCAACAATGGCTGCTGAATTTATTCGTTCTGTCGCGCCAAGCGGTACAGTGAAAGCCAAAGTAGTGAAAGACAAAGATCTTCTTACCGAAGGTTGGGAAGGTATCTACGCAGTTGGTCGCGGTTCAGAACGTACCTCTGCAATGCTGCAATTGGACTTCAACCCAACTGGCGACGAAAATGCACCCGTTTACGCTTGCCTAGTCGGTAAGGGCATCACCTTTGATTCAGGTGGTTACAGCATTAAAGCATCAGGCTTTATGAACTCAATGAAAGCCGACATGGGTGGTGCTGGTACGATTACTGCGGGCCTTGGTTTAGCTATTTCACGTGGTTTGAACAAACGCGTTAAATTGATTCTATGCTGTGCAGAAAACATGATTTCAGGTCGCGCACTTAAGCTTGGTGACATCATTACCTATAAGAATGGTAAAACAGTAGAGATCATGAACACTGATGCGGAAGGTCGCTTAGTGTTGGCTGATGGTCTGCTTTACGCATGCGAACATAATCCAGAGCTAATCATCGACTGCGCAACCTTAACGGGCGCGGCGAAAAATGCACTAGGTAATGATTATCATGCGTTAATGAGCTTCGACGATGAACTTTCTCGCTCAGCGCTAGAAGCGGCTAAGCAAGAAAACGAAGGGCTATGGCCACTGCCGTTAGCTGATTTTCACCGTAACATGCTGCCGTCAAACTTCGCTGACTTGTCTAACATCAGTAATGGTGATTATGTACCAGGTGCCAGCACAGCTGCTGCGTTCCTGTCTTATTTTGTCGACGACTACAAAAAAGGTTGGTTGCATTTCGATTGTGCTGCGACTTACCGTAAAACGCCGAACGATAAGTGGTCGGCAGGCGCAACTGGCCACGGTGTGCGTACACTCGCACGCGTATTGCTAGAAAACGCAGAGTAATGTGTAAGCAGCTTATTCGCTGCTTCATCAATAAGTATACAGAGAGAAAGGGTCAAACATGGCTTTAGAAAGAACATTTTCCATCATCAAGCCGGACGCCGTTGAGCGTAACTTGATTGGTGAAATTTACCGTCGCATGGAAAAAGCAGGGCTAGTGATTGTTGCTGCGAAAATGGTTCACTTGAACGAAGAGCAGGCGAGCGCATTTTACGCTGAGCATGAAGGCAAAGAGTTCTTCGCGCCACTCAAAGAGTTCATGACATCAGGTCCTTGTATGGTGCAAGTTCTTGAAGGTGAAAACGCAATTGCTCGTTACCGTGAACTGATGGGTAAAACCAACCCAGAAGAAGCGGCGTGTGGCACGCTGCGCGCAGACTATGCCGTTAGCATGCGTTATAACTCGGTACATGGTTCCGATAGTGTTGAGTCGGCGCAAAGAGAGATCGAGTTCTTTTTCCCACCGGCTGAAGTCTATTCGCGTTAATTGCGAATCGTAATTACAAAAAACCTTGGGTTACTACCAAGGTTTTTTTATATCTAATTGTTAGCAAGTAAGATTGGCTATTTTTTAATCTTTTCCATATTAACCTCTTAGGCATCACAAAGGGTTACAAGGCTTGTTGACACCCAATAAACACTGTACAATTCGCGCCCTTAACTTCCCATTTGTCATTGAGAGGCAGCATGACCAACACAAAAATCAATCTACTCGATTTTGATCGTGAAGGCTTACGCAAGTATTTTGCAGATGAGCTCGCGGAGAAAGCATTTCGCGCAGATCAAGTAATGAAGTGGATTTACCATTTTGGTTGTGATGACTTCGATAAAATGAACAACTTAAATAAGAAGTTGCGCGAGAAATTACAGACAAATTGTGAAATAAAAGCGCCAGTGGTTTCCACTGCCCAGCATTCGTCTGACGGCACCATTAAGTGGGCCATGCGTGTTGGCGACCAAGATGTGGAAACTGTGTATATTCCAGACGGCGACCGCGCGACCTTGTGTATTTCGTCGCAAGTTGGTTGTGCTCTCGAATGTAAGTTTTGCTCAACCGGAACGCAAGGGTTTAATCGTAACCTGAAAGTGTCTGAGATTATTGGCCAGTTATGGCGTGCGGCACGCGAAATTGGTTTAGAAAAAGAAACGGGTCGCCGTCCTATCACTAACGTGGTGATGATGGGGATGGGTGAGCCGCTGCTGAATATGAAAAACTTGCTGCCATCCCTTCGTTTGATGTTGGATGATTTAGCATTCGGTTTGTCTAAGCGACGTGTAACCGTGTCGACTTCTGGCGTAGTTTCTGGTCTAGATCAGATGACAGACAACATTGATGTAGCTTTGGCGATTTCTTTGCACGCACCGAACGATGAATTGCGTAGCCAGATTATGCCAATCAACGATCGCTGGGATATCGAAGACTTTTTGGCCTCGGTTCGACGCTATATTGCGTCATCAAATGCTAACCGTGGCAAAGTAACGGTTGAGTATATTCTGCTGGATCATGTCAATGATGATATGGATCACGCTCGCGAGTTAGCAGAATTGATGAAAGATACTCCGTGTAAGATTAACTTGATTCCATTTAACCCATATCCGGGGTCACCGTATAAAAAGCCAAGCAACTCTCGTATTGATCGCTTTATGAAAACGTTGATGCAATACGATTACACCGTCACAGTCCGTAAAACTCGTGGTGATGATATTGATGCAGCATGTGGTCAGTTGGTGGGTGATGTTATTGATCGAACCAAGCGGACCAAGCAAAAATTGCAAGCCGCAGGGGATATACCTGTTAAGGCCATCTAGCCGAATACTTGTCTAGCTGCACACGTGAATTATTGGCGGTTAGATTAAAGAGCTTATAGAGCCGAGCTTATACTAGTAGGTATAACTCGGCTTTATTGTATTTGACGAGATTGATAAGAGTGGCAGTCGAATCGTTGCGAAAGATTAACAGGTGCTAGAAATAGCCTGCTATGACCAGTATATTGGCTATTTTGTCACTTAACTTATAGTAGCCTTTTGATTCCTCTGATCATCCTGAATTGTAAAATTTAGGAAAAACCTTAAGCAGTAGGTGACTTCTATTTCGTCATTCTGTTGTTTAACGGCTATTATCTATTAGAATTGCTAATTAATTGTTGTGAAGTGTTTCGGGGGTAATATGGTTAAAGTGAGCCCGAGACCGCCAGAATGTAGGCGAGGACTGTTTTCCTCAATGTTTATCTGTCCGTGATTGGTTTTGTAAGCGACGAGTCAACGAGAAATCACAAATAACGCGTGAATCACGGACCAAATAAGAGATGTACACCTCTCATGAGTACCAAACAAAACATATTAGTTGAAGAGATTGTAGAAGAAGAAAAGATATTACCGGGCACAGTGCTAAAAAATAAGCGCGAGGAGCTTGGGCTTTCGCAAAAGCAAGTGGCCGACCGTTTGCGTTTAAAATTATCGCTGATTCGAGATATTGAAGAAAATAATTTTGCCACGGGCCAAGTAGCCACTTTTACTCGAGGTTATTTACGTTCTTATGCCAAAGTCGTTGGGCTGGAAGAGTCCGTCGTATTAGGTGCGCTAGATGACCAAGGTACTGGCAAACCACAGACCCAAAATATGACGAGCTTTTCACGCAAAACAAAACGTGACAAGCATGACAACCGAATTATGAATATCACTTGGGTCATTTTGTTGGTCATTGTCGGTATATCGTCTATTTGGTGGTGGCAGAACCAGCAGAGAGATACGCTGTCCCCGTTGCATAAAGGGACTGAGGAAGTGGCTAAACCATCACTTGAAGCTCCAAACCAATCGGCGCCTGCAGACAAAACCAACTTTACTACGCTAGAGTCTGGTCAACTGAGCTCACAGCCTCAGGGCGAAGTAAGTTCATCTGATGAAAAATCGGCACCTAAAGCGGCAACATCGGACACGTCTTCAACGAAAGCTGCGGTTGAGCTCACCACTGAAGCGAGTTCTTCTCCGGTCACAGATGTGGCAGAAACGACTTCTCCTAGTGCACAAAGCCCAGACAACACCAATAAAACGATCGATATGGTCTTTAAAGCTGATTGCTGGCTGCAAGTACGCGATGATACTGGCAAGGTGTTGATCTCCGGAATTAAAAAAGGCGGCCAGAGTCTGAAATTGGAGGGCCAAGCCCCATTTAATGTGATTCTTGGCGCACCTGAAAATGTTTCAATGACATTTGCGAGTGAACCTGTCGACCTTTCTCGGTATACTGCGGGTAAAGTAGCAAGATTTTCCTTACCCTAGAAACTATTATGCAACACGAATCTCCGATTAAACGTCGCCCGTCGACAAGAATTTATGTGGGTAATGTACCCATTGGTGACGGCGCACCAATTGCTGTCCAATCTATGACCAATACGCGCACCACGGATGTGGCGGCGACGGTTGCTCAGATCAAAGCTCTAGAAAGTGTAGGCGCGGATATCGTTCGGGTTTCCGTGCCGACGATGGACGCGGCAGAAGCGTTCAGGCAGATCAAGCAACAAGTCTCCATTCCCTTGGTTGCCGATATTCATTTCGATTATCGCATCGCGCTCAAAGTCGCCGAATATGGCGTAGACTGCTTGCGAATTAACCCAGGCAACATTGGTAATGAAGCCCGCATCCGCTCCGTGGTGGACTGTGCGCGAGATAACAACATTCCAATCCGAATTGGGGTTAATGGTGGTTCTCTGGAAAAAGATATCCAGATGAAATATGGCGAGCCGACACCAGCAGCTTTGGTTGAATCCGCGATGCGTCATGTCGATATTCTCGATCGTCTTAACTTTGATCAGTTCAAAGTGAGCGTGAAAGCATCGGATGTATTTTTAGCGGTGGACTCCTATCGTCTATTAGCCAATAAAATCGATCAGCCTTTGCACCTTGGTATTACGGAAGCAGGCGGTGCTCGCGCCGGGGCGGTGAAGTCATCGGTTGGTTTGGGTATGCTCTTGGCAGAAGGCATTGGCGATACGCTACGTATTTCCCTAGCGGCAAACCCTATTGAAGAGATCAAAGTTGGTTTTGATATCTTAAAGTCGTTAAGAATTCGTTCCCGTGGGATCAACTTTATTGCTTGCCCAACCTGTTCACGTCAAGAGTTTGATGTGATTGGGACGGTGAATGCGCTAGAAGAACGCCTTGAAGATGTGGTGACACCAATGGATGTCTCTATTATTGGCTGTGTTGTGAATGGACCTGGTGAAGCGGAAGTTTCGCATCTTGGCTTGGCTGGCAGTAATAAGAAAAGTGCTTTCTACGAAGATGGAAAACGTCAAAAAGAGCGCTTTGATAACGATAATATCGTTGACCAGCTGGAAGCTAAGATCCGTGCGAAAGCGTCGATGCTCGACGAAAGCAAGCGCATCAGTATCAACTCCATCGATTCAGAATAATCTCAACCTAATTTACGGTACCTATTGTGGCGAAAACTATTCAAGCAATTCGAGGCATGAACGACTGCCTCCCGACTCAGTCACCACTGTGGCAGAAAGTAGAAAGCACACTCAGAGAAGTCGTCGCGTCATATGGCTACGACGAAATTCGTACTCCTATCGTTGAAATGACTCATTTGTTTAGCCGAGCGATAGGCGAAGTGACTGATGTGGTTGAAAAAGAGATGTATACCTTTGACGATCGTAATGGAGATAGCCTAACTCTTCGTCCTGAAGGGACGGCGAGCTGTGTTCGCGCGGGTATTGAAAATGGTTTGTTGTACAACCAAGAACAAAGATTGTGGTACATGGGGCCTATGTTCCGCCATGAAAGACCGCAAAAAGGGCGTTACCGCCAGTTCCATCAGTTTGGGGTTGAAGTCTTTGGTCTTGCGACGCCAGATACCGATGCAGAAGTTATTCTGCTAAGTGCTAAAGTTTGGCGAGATTTAGGCGTGGATAAGCATGTACGCCTTGAGCTTAATTCCATTGGTTCTTCAGAGGAGCGTAAAGAGTATCGCACCGCGTTGGTGGCGTTCTTAGAGCAACATATAGATGTACTCGACGACGATTGCAAACGCCGTATGCACACTAATCCTCTTCGCGTATTGGATAGCAAAAACCCAGAAGTTCAGGCTATTTTATCTGATGCACCACGATTGTCTGAATATCTTAATGAAGAATCAAAGCAACATTTTTCACAAGTATGTGAACTTCTTGATGCCGCTGGTATCGAATACACGTTAAATGAGCGTTTGGTTCGTGGTCTTGATTACTACAACCGTACAGTATTTGAGTGGATAACAGATAGCTTAGGTGCTCAAGGAACCGTTTGTGCTGGTGGCCGTTATGATGGGCTTGTTGAACAGTTAGGCGGTAAAGCGACTTCAGGCTTTGGTTTTGGCCTTGGTATTGAGCGCTTGGTGTTGTTGTTAGAGGCATTGGACCTAGCTAATGTTCGTCGCGGTGTTGACGTATACATTGTCACAGCAGGCGAAGGCACCACAATGGCTGGCATGAAATTGGCTGAACAGTTGCGTGATCAAATACCAGGCATTCGAGTGATGAAGCACTTGGGCGGCGGGAATTTTAAAAAGCAATTTAAACGTGCTGATAAAGTGGGCGCAATAGCCGCTTTAGTTTTAGGCGAGAACGAAGTCGCTGACAACACGGTCGTATTGAAAGACTTGGTTGGCGGTGAGCAAGAGACATACTCTCAGGACGATATTGTCGCCAAACTGTCTAAGCTTCTCTAAGTTTATCGACGACTCAAACAGATTTAACCTCGGTATATACACAGAGACTAAGCCAGCATGATATTCGTCTGCTGGCTTAGTCGATTAACCCAGATTTAAAGAGGACAGGAAGTGGAACTCTATAATAGCGAAGATGAACAAGTAGAAGCGATCAAAGCATGGTTACGCCAATATGGTGTCGCTATTGTGGTTGGTGCTGTGATTGCAATCGGTGGCCTTGTAGGCTGGCACTACTACCAAAAGTCTGAAAGTGCATCGAAAGAATCGGTTTCCGCTCGCTACACTGAGGTGATGACCTCGCTTAGCTCCAAGAACTCTAAAGCTGAGAGCCAAGTTGAAACTTTCATCAAAAACAACGCTTCTAGCGAATATTCAGTGCTTGCGGCACTGCAATTGGCAAAAGTACAAGCTGAAGCTGGTGATTTAGAGAAAGCACTAGGTCAATTGGAAATTGCACAAAAAGCAACGAAAGATGAAGCGCTGAAAGCGATTTCTACTTACCGCATAGCTAAAATTCAAGAAGAGCAAGGCCATTTCGGTGTCGCTCTGACTAGCCTTTCGGGGCTGAAAAGTGCCGCTTGGGCTGGTCGTGTATCTGAATTGAAAGGTGATATTTTCTTACGTCAAGGCAAACTCGATCTTGCATACAAGTCTTATGTTGAAGCTCAGCAATCTGGTGATACTAGTCAAGCGCTGAAGATGAAACTGGATGATTTAGCCAAGCAAGGGCGCTAGTCGATGAGAACATTGAATAAAGCCTTGATGCTGGCGATTGCGATTGCTGGCCTTTCTGGTTGTGCCAGTGATGATGCTATCGTTATGTCGCCTGTGCCTAAGGTGGAGAACCAATTTACCCCAGAAAAAGATTGGAGCACCTCTGTCGGCTCAGGGGTTGGGCAGTTTTATTCGAAACTGACACCGACCTACGCATACAACAAATTGTTTGTTGCCAGCCGAGAGGGGGAAGTGAAAGCGCTTGATCCAAGCAATGGTGATACGGTTTGGAGCACAGACTTAGAGAAAGATTCGACGGCTCGTCTCGCAGGAGGTATCAGTGCCGCCTACGGTAAAGTTTACATCGGCAGTGAAAATGGCTTTGTGACGGCGCTGAACGCTGAAACGGGTAAAGTCGAGTGGCGTGCTGACGTGGATGGCGAAGTTTTGACTCCCGTGGCAACAGACAGTAACTTGGTCTTTGTCCATACCAGTAGAGGTATGTTGATAGCGCTTAATCAAACGACAGGGAAAGAGAAATGGTCGGTGAGCACTGACGTTCCAACTCTGACGATGCGTGGCGATAGCGCACCAGTGGCGGAATCTGGCGCAGTATTTTGGGGTACAGCCAATGGACGACTTGCCGCAGCATTGATTGCACAAGGTCAGCTTGCTTGGCAAATCCCTATCGGTAGCCCACAAGGAGCCACTGAAATTGATCGTTTAGTTGACGTGGATGCATCGCCATTGATCTTGGGTAACATGCTCTACACCGTTGGGATACACGGTAACTTGACGGCGATAGATTTAAGCTCTGGAAAAGCGGCATGGAAGAGAAAATATTCTTCAGCCAACGATCTTGCTACAGACGGTAGCCGTATTTTCTTAGTGACGGATCAAGATCACGTTGTGGCAGTTGATGCTCGAAGTGGTACTCGCTTGTGGAGCAACGATCAGCTTCAGCATCGATTGGTGACAGCGCCTGTTGTGATAGGTAATTACCTTGTCGTGGGTGACGGTGAAGGCTATTTATATTGGTTGGATCGTTCAAGCGGTGATTTTGTCGCAGAGCAAGAAGTGAATAGCAGTGGTATCACAGTTCCGCCTGTTGCTTTGCCTGACGGCTATGTCGTGATTAGTCGCGACGGCGATATTAAGAAATTAACGCTTCCAAATTAATATCGTGATATAATTCACATTCGGCTCCTTGCTGGTGACAGTTAGGAGCCGTTTTATTGAGTGCAATGTAATAATGTGGTTATAGGTAACAAAGGCGTTTGAAGCTTGCTGTTACCTATAGCCACATCGAAATAATATTTTTTGAGGTTTCTATGGTTCCTGTTGTTGCGTTAGTGGGGCGCCCAAATGTGGGTAAGTCTACGCTATTTAACCGCTTAACTCGTACGCGAGATGCATTGGTTGCGGATTTTCCCGGCTTAACGCGTGATCGTAAGTACGGCCGAGCTAAGTTGGGCGAGCACGAATTCATCGTGATTGATACCGGCGGTATCGATGGCACTGAAGAAGGCGTAGAGACTAAAATGGCCGAACAGTCGCTAGCTGCGATTGAAGAAGCCGACGTTGTGCTGTTTATGGTTGATGGCCGAGCTGGCCTGACTGTTTCCGATGAAGCGATTGCTCAGCATTTACGTAAGACTGAGAAAACCGCCATGTTAGTGGTTAACAAGGTTGATGGTATTGATGCTGATGCTGCTAGCTCTGAGTTTTGGCAACTTGGCATGGAGAACATGTATCAAATTGCCGCATCTCATGGCCGTGGCGTGAGTGCGTTAATCGACCTCGCATTAAACCCATTAGCAGAAGAGCTACTAGAGCAAAGTAAGGGTGAGGTTGCTGATCTAACTGAGTTTGAAGATACTGAGGAAGAAAAGCTCGATTACACTGAAGAAGAAGCCGAACAAGAATTTACTCGCCTGCAAGATCAGCCGATTAAACTGGCGATCATTGGCCGACCAAACGTTGGTAAATCAACGCTGACTAACCGTATTCTCGGTGAAGAGCGTGTGGTGGTTTATGATATGCCGGGCACGACACGTGACTCTATCTACATCCCGATGCAGCGTGATGAGCGTGAATATGTCTTGATTGATACAGCAGGTGTTCGCCGTAGAAAGCGTATCAATGAAACCGTTGAAAAATTCTCTGTAGTTAAGACGCTAAAAGCGATTGAAGATGCCAACGTAGTACTTTTGGTCATCGATGCTCGTGAAAATATTTCCGATCAAGATCTTAGCTTACTTGGTTTTGCTCTCAATGCTGGCCGCTCGATCGTGATTGCGGTTAACAAATGGGATGGCTTGGATACTGACGTGAAAGCGCACGTTAAAAAAGAGCTGGATCGCCGTTTAGGTTTCGTTGATTTTGCTCGTATTCACTTTATTTCTGCATTGCACGGCACTGGCGTTGGTCACTTGTTCGAGTCGGTACAGGAAGCGTATAAGTCTGCGACTACACGTGTTGGTACTTCAGTACTGACTCGTATTATGAAGATGGCAACAGACGACCACCAACCACCTATGGTACGTAGCCGTCGTGTGAAACTGAAATACGCACACGCTGGTGGATATAACCCGCCAATCGTGGTGATTCATGGTAACTTGGTCAATGAACTGCCTGACTCTTACAAGCGTTACTTGATGAACTATTATCGTAAATCGCTGGAAATTATGGGTACACCTATTCGAATTCAATTCCAAAGCAGCGATAACCCATTTGAAGGGAAAACGAATAAGATGACCCTTTCAGAAGAGCGTAAACGTAAACGCTTGATGGGCATGATGAAACATCGTCGCAAGTAGTACATAATAAGTAGTAAATAATCGTATTTTGATACCCAAACAGTTATGTTTGGGTATTTTTTTGTCTTGAATATAGAGAGCCAGAGTCATGCAAATCAGCCCAACGGTTGTCACCTTCTGTGATCAAATTTACACACTGGAGACTAAAGTACAGCTAACCGTAAATGGAAAGGACGCGTTTTACTTAGTAACAGAAGAGACTCCGTTTCATCCCGTTAGCCATATCTGGCCAGATCATCCTGCCGATAAAGGTGTGATTATTTTAGCGGATGGCACTCAGATTGAAGTACAAGATTGTGTGATGGGTGCGATTGATCTCAGCAGCACTACTTTACATATTGGTGAGCAGATCCCCGTTAAGCGTGATACGCAAGGGTGGGTATTTGTTGTCGTGCATTGCATAGCTAAAGGTGCAGAGAAGACTAAGAGCCTAGAGACTATTTCTGATGTCAGTATGATTACCTTACAAGTCGATCAAAACTATCAACAAGCGCTGAGCCGAGGACATTCGGCGGGGCACCTCGCGAGTTTTGCTCTGAACAAAGTGCTCAATGATGATTATTGGCGTAAGGACGCAGACAGAAAAGACTCACATGGGTACTATGATTTTAATAGCTACGCTCAGGTGAGCAGTTTTGTCACCCCTGATACGTGTAAAGATACCTACCGCTTAGGTAAAACGTTAAGAAAACGTGGTCTTAATAGTGCGGCGATGATTGAGAATTTGACAACGATTGAACGGGCGGTGAACGATGAATTATTGAGTTGGCTATCGCTGGGATCACCTGTCACGATGCAATGTGCAGGATCAGCGCTGACCGACTCTCGTTATTGGCGCTGCGATCTTGGTGAATCGAAAATCGCCGAAATGCCTTGCGGTGGAACGCATGTAAGATCGTTGACTGAGTTCCATCAGATTACGGCACATATCAACCAGCTAGATGAACAGCATATTGAAATGCACACTTTGTCTCAATCTTCGGTCTGATTTGGTTTAACTTTTATTATTATCTGTCAATCATATATATAGACCATTATTGCAATATTTAGTCCTTTTAAAAATCCATATACAGGATATGTAACTTATGCTTTCGGGATGTGGTTATATAAATGTTCTTTTTAGGCCTGATCGCTGATCAAACCAAATAAGCTAAAAGATCCGACAAGATCCCCATAAGGAGCGATAGGTTGTTTGGGGAGATTAATGTGGGGATTTAGTGACAAAAAAAGCGCTCGCAGCAGGCGAGCGCTTAGTCAGGTTACTTGACGATCGAGTGAACTTGGCCGTCACTCAATTGGCTGATCAGGGTGTCGCCAGACTGGATCTGTTTCGAGCTGGTAATCACTTTACCCGTTTGAGTTTGCGTGATTGAGTAGCCGCGCTTGAGCGTTGCCAAGGGACTGACGGCTTCTAGCGTCTCGGCGGCAAGTGCGAGCTGATGGCCTTGTTTAAGGAGGCGCTTGTCCATGCTATCTGTCAGCTGCTGATAATACTTATCGAGCTGAGCTTTTTGGTTCGCTAGGGAGGTTGCAGGGGAGTGCAATTGCAGTTGGTAAGATTGCTTTTGCAATCGCTGCTGGGTATTAGACAAATAGCTGTGTATGGCGCGTTGCAAGCGCATGTCGAGTTCATCGAGTTGCTGGGACTGCAATCTCAATTGGGTGTTTGGGTGCAGTTTATCTAACCGATGATGAAGCTCTAGCAACTTCTGCTTTTGCAGAATTAAATGCTGGCGGTGGCTATCCTTCAATCGCTGAATGCGAGCGGTTAGCGTCTGTTGTTGATGACCAGAATCTTGGCTGACTAATTCAGCGGCTGCGGATGGCGTCGGCGCGCGAACGTCCGCGACAAAGTCGGCTATGGTGACATCGACTTCATGCCCTACCGCACTCACTATGGGAATTTGGCTAGCGGCAATTGTTCGCGCTACTATTTCATTATTGAAACACCATAGATCTTCCAGTGAGCCACCACCTCGGCCGACGATCAACACATCACACTCTTGTCGCGCGTTGGCGTGGCCAATTGCTTGCGCAATTTGGATTGCTGCACTGTCACCTTGCACCATGCTTGGGTAAATGATCACGTTTAGGTTAGGGGAGCGACGTCGTAACACATCGAGAATGTCGTGCAGCGCTGCACCGGTTTTTGATGTGATCACACCAACAGTACGTGGGTGCTCGGGCAGTGGAGATTTGTTGGCTTGCGAAAATAACCCTTCACCGGCTAACCGCATTTTGAGTTCGTCAAACTGCTGCTGCAGTAAGCCATCTCCTTCCGGCTGCATGCTGTCAATAATCAGTTGGTAATCGCCTCTAGGCTCGTAGAGAGAAAGGCGCGCTTTGACTAATACCTGATTACCATTCTGAGGTTTAAATCGCACATGACGATTATTACCGCGGAACATGGCGCATTTTACTTGGGCGCGAGAGTCTTTCAGCGTCAAGTACCAATGGCCAGAAACAGGAGCGGAGAAGTTGGATATTTCGCCCAATAGCCAGACGATGCCCATCTCATTTTCGAGCAATAAGCGGACTTCAGAGTTTAAGCGAGACACAGTATAGATATTTTGATTGGATTGGGATATCACAGCGAATCTCACGCAGACGTGGGTATGCAAGATAGCGGCAATATAATACATATCAAGGCTAAAAATGCAAATAAATTTCAAAAAAAATCTAGTCAAACGTTTGCGCTGGGCGTATAATCCCTCCGCAATATCTGATCCAAATCACTTTGTAGCGCCGTTATAAAGTTTGGGTTTGTTCATTCTACTATCCTAATTGTGAGATATTGCAAATGCTAAGAATTGCCAAAGAAGCGCTGACGTTCGACGACGTTCTCCTCGTACCAGCACACTCCACCGTTCTCCCAAATACAGCTGAACTGCGTACTCGGCTTACTAAAAACATCACGTTAAATATTCCGATGTTATCAGCGTCTATGGATACGGTAACTGAGGCTCGCCTCGCTATCGCACTAGCCCAGGAAGGCGGTATTGGGTTTATTCATAAGAACATGTCTATCGAGCAGCAAGCCGAGCAAGTTCGTCTTGTTAAAATCTTCGAAGCAGGTGTGGTTACTCATCCAGTAACGGTTCGCCCTGATGCAACGATTTCTGACGTGAGAGCTCTAACGGATCAGCACGGTTTTGCAGGCTTCCCTGTTGTAACTGAAAGCAAAGAATTGGTTGGTATCATTACGGGACGCGATGTACGTTTTGTTACTGATCTATCCAAAACGGTTGAATCAGTGATGACACCGAAAGATCGACTTGCGACAGTGAAAGAAGGCGCTTCTCCTGAAGACGTGCAAGAAGAAATGCACAAATCTCGCGTTGAAAAAGTATTGGTAGTGAACAATGAGTTTAAACTAACCGGTATGATCACTGCAAAAGACTTCCATAAAGCCGAGCGTAAGCCAAATGCATGTAAAGATGACCAAGGTCGTCTACGCGTAGGCGCAGCGGTAGGTGCAGGTGAAGGGAATGAAGAACGCGTAGCCGCATTAGTTGAAGCGGGTGTCGACGTCTTGCTGATTGATTCTTCACACGGCCATTCTGAAGGCGTACTAAAGCGTATCCGCGAAACTCGCGCAGCACATCCAAACCTAGAAATTGTTGGTGGTAACGTTGCAACAGCAGCTGGCGCGAAAGCACTGATTGAAGCGGGCGTAAGCGCAGTGAAAGTAGGCATCGGCCCAGGTTCTATCTGTACGACACGTATCGTAACTGGCGTTGGTGTTCCTCAAATTACAGCAATCTCAGACGCAGCAGAAGTTGCGAATGAATACGGCGTTCCTGTTATTGCAGATGGCGGTATCCGTTTCTCTGGCGATATTTGTAAAGCAATCGTAGCGGGCGCATCTTGTGTTATGGTCGGTTCTATGTTCGCCGGAACGGAAGAAGCACCGGGCGAAGTTATCCTATATCAAGGTCGTTCTTATAAAGCGTATCGTGGCATGGGTTCATTAGGCGCGATGTCTCAAGGTTCATCTGACCGTTACTTCCAGTCAGATAACGCCGCAGACAAGCTTGTTCCTGAAGGTATCGAAGGCCGTATCGCTTATAAAGGTCGCCTAAAAGAGATCGTGCACCAGCAAATGGGCGGTCTACGCTCAAGCATGGGCCTAACAGGTTCCGCAACAATTGAAGACATGCGAACTAAAGCAGAGTTTGTTCGTATCTCTGGCGCTGGCATGAAAGAGTCACACGTTCACGACGTGCAAATTACTAAAGAAGCACCTAACTACCGTTTAGGTCAGTAATTGTAATTCTCTTACGCCCATATAAGTGATCATCTGATGATCACTTATTATTTAAATGGGAGGTGACGAGCTTGCCTCCCGTTGTGATAACGTTATTTATAAGATTGCCCCAATGACTAAAAATATTCATGACCAACGTATTCTAATTCTTGATTTCGGTTCTCAATACACTCAACTTGTTGCTCGTCGCGTCCGTGAAATCGGCGTGTACTGTGAGCTATGGAGCTGGGATGTAGAAGAAGCGGACATTCGCGAATTTAACCCTGACGGCATCATCCTTTCTGGTGGCCCAGAAAGCGTGACGGAAAACAACTCGCCACGCGCACCTCAATATGTCTTTGACTCTGGTGTACCCGTACTAGGTGTTTGTTACGGCATGCAAACAATGGCTGAACAGCTGGGCGGCAAAGTATCAGGCTCAGATGAGCGTGAATTTGGTTATGCGCAAGTTCAAGTGTCTGGTGAATCTCAACTGTTTGAAGGCATTCAAGACGCCCTCGACGAAAATGGCAATTCATTGCTTGATGTTTGGATGAGTCACGGCGACAAAGTCGTTGAAATTCCATCAGATTTCAAACGCATTGGCCAAACGGATACCTGCCCATACGCGGCAATGTCTAACGAAGACAAAAAATATTACGGCGTACAGTTCCACCCAGAAGTTACGCACACCAAACAAGGTCTGAAGTTGCTTGAAAACTTCGTATTGGGTGCTTGTGGCTGTGAGCGTCTATGGACTTCTGAATCAATCATTGAAGACGCGATTGCTCGCATTAAAGAGCAAGTGGGTGACGATGAAGTGATTCTTGGCCTATCTGGCGGTGTGGATTCATCTGTTGTGGCTATGCTGGTCCATCGCGCAATTGGCGATAAATTGACCTGTGTGTTCGTTGATAATGGTCTATTGCGTTTGAACGAAGCCGATCAAGTTATGGACATGTTTGGTGATAAATTTGGCCTGAAAATTGTTCACGTTAAAGCGGAAGATCGCTTCTTGAAAGCGCTAGAGGGTCAATCTGATCCTGAAGTGAAACGTAAGACAATTGGCCATGTGTTCATTGACGTGTTTGATGAAGAATCGAAGAAGCTGGAAAATGCTAAGTGGTTGGCGCAAGGTACGATTTACCCAGACGTGATCGAATCAGCGGCGTCGAAAACGGGTAAAGCACACGTGATCAAATCGCACCACAACGTGGGCGGCCTTCCTGATGACATGGAAATGGGTCTAGTTGAACCACTACGTGAATTGTTTAAAGATGAAGTTCGCAAGATTGGTCTAGAGCTTGGCCTACCATACAACATGCTTTACCGTCACCCATTCCCGGGTCCAGGTTTAGGTGTTCGTGTACTAGGTGAAATCAAGAAAGAATATTGTGACTTACTTCGTCGCGCAGATGCTATCTTCATCGAAGAGTTGCATGCTGCTGACTTGTACAACAAAGTATCACAAGCATTTACAGTATTCTTGCCAGTTCGCTCTGTTGGTGTGATGGGCGATGGCCGTAAATACGATTGGGTTGTTTCACTACGTGCTGTAGAAACGATCGATTTCATGACGGCGCATTGGGCTCACTTGCCATACGACTTCTTAGGTAAGGTGTCTAACCGAATCATCAACGAGGTAGACGGAATTTCTCGCGTTGTTTACGATATTTCAGGTAAGCCACCGGCAACGATTGAGTGGGAATAACTCTCTAGATCGCTGATCCATATTAATAAATCAAAGCCAGCATTATGCTGGCTTTGTTGTTTTTTACCTTGTCTTGAATCAAGTTTCCTCCCTTTATATCGATAAAGTTACGGATTAAAAATGAAATCTTATTTTCTGCAAACGCAATTTTAGTTTTATCAATAGGTCGATTAAAATCTGCGCTCATTTTTGAAATTCTTTTAAGGTAAGTGCAATGTCGACAAAACTAGCGAACCCAGCCCCTCTTGGTCTTTTGGGATTTGGTATGACAACCGTTTTACTCAACTTGTGTAACGCTGGCTTAATGCCGCTTACATCTATCGTGTTAGCGATGGGTATTTTTTACGGTGGCATCGGGCAGGTTATCGCTGGGATCATGTGTTACAAGCGTGGTGATACGTTTGGTACAACTGCATTTACTTCTTACGGTTTATTTTGGTTGAGCCTAGTGGGTTTGATTGTGATGCCTAACATGGGACTGACGGGCCCAACGGCAGCAGGCATGGGTTGGTTCCTAGCACTATGGGGCATTTTCACAGGCTTCATGTTTATAGGTTCATTGCGCTACCCCGTGGCTAAGCAAGTAGTATTTGCTTCACTGACTATCTTGTTCGCACTATTGTCTATCCACGAATTTACAGGCAACGCACAAATCGGCCTTCTTGCAGGTTACGAAGGTATCTTCTGTGGTCTAAGTGCAATCTACTTCGCAGTCGCTCAAGTACTGAACAATGAATACGGCCGCACAGTGTTACCTGTGGGCGAAAAATGTGCACTAAAATCGGCACAACGCGCAGCGGCTTAACTGCCTAAGCGACCTACTTGGTAGGGCACCAAAATTGAAAAGGTTGGCATTGCCAACCTTTTTTTATATCACTGCTTTTTCGGCGAGATACAGAATGCGACCTAAATATAGAAGGCGACCTAAGCTGGCCGTAATTCTGCTTACCCGTTACTTATACACTTCACCAGTTTCCAAATCGTGAGAGGCTGTGCCTTCACTTCCGGATTGCTTCATCTGTTGTTTGTATTTATTTTCCCAATAGTCAGCGCCTTTGATACCGAGTGCAATTGGGTTAAAGGTGTAGTTTTTCACCCCTTGTTTTTGTTGCGCCTCGTAATCTTTGAGGGTCTTGAGGGTTGGCTTAGCAAGGAAGCAAATAATTAAGATACCGACAATATTGAGCCAAGCCATAACGCCGACCCCGATATCACCCAGTGCCCACGCAAGGCTGGCGGTTTTGATTGTGCCGTAGAAGGTTGCCGCGACCAAAACAAACTTAAGCACCGACATTAATCCTTTCACCTTCACTGTACGTCGGATGTAGGCGACGTTTGTTTCTGCGATGTAGTAGTAGGCGAGAATTGTAGTAAAGGCGAAGAAGAACAGGGCGCAAGCAATGAAAGGCTTACCAATCCCAGGCATTGTGCTGTCGACAGCCATTTGAGTAAAGACTGGGCCATTAGCACTGATATTGGCGGGAATATTTTGAATCAAGTAACTGCCTTCTGCTGCGCCATGCACATTAAATGTTCCTGTGATCAAAATCATAAATGCAGTCGCTGAACATACGAGCAACGTATCAATGTACACTGAGAAGGCTTGAACAAGGCCTTGCTGAGCTGGGTGGTCTACATTGGCAGCCGCTGCAGCGTGAGGCCCAGTACCTTGACCAGCTTCGTTGGAGTAAACGCCACGTTTGACCCCCCAGCCAATGGCCGCCCCGACCCCCGCCATTGGGCTGAATGCGTCACCTAGGATCATTGAGAAGACGTGTGGGACTTGGTGAATATTTAGGATAATGATAATCACGGCCGTCACAATATAAGCAAGCGCCATGAACGGCACCACGATTTGGGTAAAGTTTGCGATCCGCTTTACGCCGCCAAAAATGATGAACGCAAGCAGAATAGAAATCACGGTGCCCGTTAGAATCTTCGCTAGACTGATGGTGCCTAGTGATGTTGCGATGAGTGGACCCGAACCAAATGCGGCCTCTACGGCATTACCAATGCTGTTTGATTGCACACCAGGCAGTAAAATACCGGTCGCAATAATGGTTGCGATAGCAAAAATCCACGCATACCATTTTTGCCCCATTGCTTTCTCAATGTAGTAAGCAGGACCGCCGCGATATTCATCCCCGTCTTCTTCTTTGTATAACTGACCAAGTGTGGATTCGGCATATGCGGTAGAAGCGCCTAAAAAAGCCACCGTCCACATCCAGAAGACCGCCCCTGGGCCGCCAAAGCCGATGGCAGCGGCTACGCCTGCAATATTACCTGTTCCTACACGGCCAGATAGCGAGACAGCCAGTGCTTGGAATGATGAGATACCTTTTGTTGAAGATTTACCAGAAAAGAGTAAACGCCACATTTCAAAAAATTGTCGTACTTGTACGAAACGGGTGCGAAATGAATAGAAAAGTCCGGCCCCTAAACACAAATAGATAAGTGCAGGGCTCCAAATAATTCCGTTTAGAAAGTCAACCACTGACTGCATAGATGTATTCCTATATCGAATGATGAGTTGTACGTCTTATTAGATGGACTTTCACATTACACATTTGATGACTAGATGTTAAATGTATGTGTAATTCAGTTTGTGTTGCGCAGTATTATTATGATTCAACTCGCATTTCACTTGGCAATCTAGGCGCTGTTTGCGAATTACCTTGACTGAGATAAGAGTTCTGAGAATTGGCCGGTATTTGGCGGTTAACAGGTTGTTGAACTTAAACGATAGTCATTCATCTGGGGTTAGAGTTGCTCTCATGGGATATTCCTCTGGAGTTGCCTCGTTTGGTTATAATAAGGACCAAGAAGTTATCGCTCAGAAAGACGTTTTCGATCTGACACTTTATATGCTGCCACCTACACTTAAGAGTGATTTTGGGGGCGTGTGTATGAAGTCAGAAGGACGTTGCGGCTATACAAATCCCGACGGTTGGAGTTGTGAAGAGCCTTGTGGAGAATCAGGGTTGTGTTATTGGCATGATCCTAAAGCAGATAAAAGTGATGAGAAATTAAAACATAAGATGGAAGCTTGGGCTGCGTCAGGCAGGCCACTCGATGGCTTCCAATTAGCCAAAGCGGATTTGACCGACTTGAACTTAGTCAATCGGGGGGGGAAAGCAGGCTACAAATGCCGCGATGCGGATTTTTACCGGGCTGACTTGACGGAGGCACACTTTTTTGGCTTGGATCTTCGCGGTTCGTCTTTGATGAAAGCCAAACTCAATTGCGCTAACTTGCACTGTGCGCGGTTAAATGACTGCAATTTACTCGGCGCAGATTTATCGCGAGCAAGATTGGAAAATATAGATTGGGGACCTGAATTAAAACAAGAAAGCGAAGCTAAAAAAGCACACTCGCAAGGACGAAGAGCTGAAAGTATTTCCTTGTATCAAGAGGCGGAAGAAGTATGTCGTAACGTACGTAAGCAATGCGAAACTCAAGGGTTATTTGAAACCGCAGGGATATTCTTTAAAAAGGAAATGCGCTTTCGCCGCTATCAAATGCCGAGGTTCAGTTTCGCTCGGACTATTTCTAAGCTCGTCGATGCATTCTGTGGTTATGGTGAATCACCAGCGCGCGTGGTGGCTTTCTCGTTGGGCTTGATCACTGCGTGTGCGATAGCGTACTTTTTCCTAGATACGACCTCTGAGCACCCGCTATATGAAGGGGAAAAAGGCTGGAGATTCTATTTGTTTGAGTTTCTTAATGCCTTGTATTTTAGTGTGGTGACCTTTACAACGCTCGGCTATGGCGATATTTCGCCGGTGGGAGCCGCGAGGTTTATCGCGGCATTTGAAGCCTTTCTAGGTAGTTTTACTATGGCGTTGTTCGTGGTGGTTTTTGTAAAAAAAATGACCCGTTGACGAGCTGATTTCCACGAGAACGTCTTGTTTAATCACACTATATTTTGCGGTTGGCCAGCAAGAAAAGAGGCCACGTTTTTTGCGACGATATCCATAATTCGTTGGCGGGCATCTAAGGTCGCCCATGCGATATGTGGCGTAATCACACAGCGTTTCGCGGTCAGCAAAGGGTTACTTTGCAATGGCGGCTCTTGCCATAAAGTATCTAAGGCGGCCCCAAAAATTTGATTCTGATTCAGTGCGTCGGCTAAGGCTTGTTCATCAATTAACTGGCCGCGAGCAGTGTTGATCAATAACGCGCTTGGTTTCATTTGTTTCAGTCGTTCAGCGTTGATCATATTTTCTGTTTCAGGCTGTGCGGGGCAGTGTAAAGAAACTATATCAGAATCGCGAAATATCGTATCAATATCAACGTGCTGATGCGGGTAACTAGGATACGTCTTCGGCGTTCTGTCGTGAGCAAGTACCTTCATATTAAAGGCTTGGGCGATAGCGCCGACGCGTTGCCCGATGTTACCAAACCCGACAAGGCCAATGGTTTTTCCGGCGAGTTCCATTTGTGGTGACAGCCAGTAACTCCAATCTTTATTTTGGCTCCAACCTAAATTTTTTCTCACATCATCGCAGTTTCTTCCGACGTTTCTTGCCAGTTGGAACAGCAGCGCAAAAACCATCTCCGCCACCGTATCGTTGCCATAAGATGGCACGTTCATGACCACAATGCCTTTTTGTTTGGCGTATTTGACATCCACCACATTGTAGCCTGTCGCAAGAACCACAATGCACTCTAGCTGAGGGCAAGCATCAATCACCTGTCGGTCTAGGCAGGTTTTGTTGGTGAGCAGGATATTGGCTGGATGGGCGCGCTCAATCACTTGTTCAATGCCGCTCGTGGAGCGTTCATAGCAGTGAAAGTCGCCCAGCTTTTCAATCGCTCGCCATGGGTTATCACCCGGATTGAGTGTATAGCCGTCGAGGCACACTATGGTTTTCATCGTCTTTCCTTGCTGATATTAAAGTTGCCTCTGCGTGAGTCAGAGGTTGGATATAGGGTTATTTCACTTCACCCCATAAAAGTCAAACCTTACTGAGAAGATTGCCAATGGGGTAGGCTTTTATTGTCATAGTCACTTGTTCAAAAATCTTGATGGAGATGGTTAGCGTGAATGGATTTTTTCAGTGCTGACATATCACTATGCTTGATGAAGGTTCACATTAGTTTTTGTCTTTACTGAAGCATAAGGAGGCGGAGATGATAAGTATTCGGCATAGAAATGAACGCGGCCAAGTGGATTTGGGGTGGCTGAACAGCAAGCACAGTTTTTCGTTTGGTGACTACTACGATCCCGAGCATATGGGGTATTCCGCATTACGAGTGATCAACGACGATCAGGTAGCACCGAGCGCAGGTTTTGCGCGCCATGGTCATCGTAATATGGAGATCATCAGCTATGTATTAGAAGGTGAAATGGTTCATCAAGATAGCCAAGATAATCAACAAAATCTCGTGGCAGGTGAGGTTCAATTGATGTCGGCAGGTAGCGGCATTGAACACAGTGAATACAATGCGTCTAGTGATTCTAATCTGAAGTTTTTGCAAATTTGGATTGAACCCAATGTGCTAGACCAAGCGCCGAGTTACCAACAGCGCCCGTTTCCAAATGATACTGGTTGGACGACGTTGGTGACACCGGATGGGCGCAATGACAGTTTGCAAATTAAGCAAGACATGACTTTGCGACAGTTGATGTTATTACCAAAGCAAAGCATGCAACTTGACCTTATAGAAGGGCGAAGAGTGTATCTTCAGCAGGTGAAAGGGGAGATAAAAATGGAGGCTGTGACACTGAAAGCAGGTGATGGTGCCAAGTTAGAGAACGGTTTAACTAATGCTGTCGATGTAATTAA
Organism: Vibrio profundum; assembly: GCF_050337555.1. Taxonomy (NCBI): domain Bacteria; kingdom Pseudomonadati; phylum Pseudomonadota; class Gammaproteobacteria; order Vibrionales; family Vibrionaceae; genus Vibrio; species Vibrio profundum. Next base: position 112,731 of record NZ_JAKJTA010000007.1, on the reverse strand, counting down.
CGCTGTCGATGCAAGTCAGCATATTACCTTAACCAACGATGGCAGTGTTGCTAGCACTACCTTAGTGTTTGATTTGCCTTAGTGGTTGATAATTTGTCTTAGTGATTGATGATATGGCGCACGGTTTTCCGTTTGTCACAAGAAAAAGCCAAGCCTAGGCCTTCAACTTTTGATACATACGCTCAGGGCGACCGACTCGACCATGCTGGATTTCAGCCGATAAAATGCCTTGGGCGGTGAGGTGTTCAAGGTAGCGTCGAGCGGTAGTTTTGCTGATGCCACTCAGCTTGCCAAGTTCTTCGGCAGTCAGTGGAAGCGGGCTGCCATCAAATACCGCTCTTACTTTATCTAGTGTGAGCTCGTCGATACCTTTTGGCAACGCTGGGCTGTGCATAGATTTACTTTGAAAGTTGAACAGCTGATCGACATGGCGCTGATTAACGTTGTCGCTGGCTTTCAGAGAATTAGTGTATTTGAGATAGCGTTCAAGTGAATCGCTGAGCCTGTCATAAGAGATGGGCTTGAGCAGATAATCAAATGCGCCGCAGCGTACGCCTTGGCGTACGTTTTCCATATCGTTGGCCGCGGTGATAAAAATGACATCGGGTGTCGGGAGCACGGCGCTGATTTCTTGCAGCAGCTCGATGCCAGAGCCGTCGGGAAGATAATTGTCGAGCAATATTAACCTAGGCTTTAGCAGCCGAATCATCTGCTTTGCTTGTTCAATGCTATGGGCGATGCCAACTGGATTAAAACGCTGGGTTTGATGCAGGTAATGAGAATGAAATTCGGCAATGTTGGCCTCATCCTCAACAATTAAAACGTCATAAACTTCCATGATCGGGTAATTTCTCGTTTGGTATAAAAATAGAAAAGATGGTGCCGCTGGGCTCGGCATTGTCCAGTAAAATAGTGCCGTCTACGCCGCTGACCAACTGTTGTATCAAGTGCAAACCGATACCATGGTTGGCTTGTGATTTGGTGGTGGCACCTCGCTCAAACATCGAACTCGCCACTCGCTCATCAATACCGATACCATTGTCCGACACTTCTATCACCAGCTCTTTTTTGTTGGCGTCACTGACAAATAAGGTAATGCGGCGGTGACTGTCTGGGTTTTTTAGGGTTGCTTCAAATGCATTGTCGAGCAAATTGCCAATAATGGCTGCCAGTTTGTCGCCCTCTAATGGCGTATTTCGCGATAACTGACAAGCGGGATCAAATTGTAGATTGAGCCCTAACTCCTTTGCACGGCTATATTTTCCCAGTAGTAAGCCAGCCACGACACTTGGTTGAAAAGTTGCCGTCACGGTATCGATTAAAGTTTGCTGCTGCTGCGATTCTTGCCGAATAGCTTTAAGCGCCTGCTCAGGCTGCCCCATTTGAATTAAGCCGCCCACCATTGAAAGTGTGTTGGCGTATTCGTGGCTGAGCACGCGTAGGTTGTCGGTTTGCTGGCGGATATGGCTGAGCTGAGTGGTCAGTATGCTGATTTTATCTCGTAGGCGAAAGCTGGTGACCCAGCCAACTCGCTTGCCATTTTCCATCATTGCTACACGGGTCGCGAGCAGGGTTTCGCCATTGCAACTGATGCATCGAGCGTGGCGATCTGAATCGCTCGCGGTTTGCCTATCATCTAGACCCACGAAGAAATCCGCTGGAGTAATATGCTGGTGAATTAAGCACCCTTTTAGCACAGTTGGTGAGCTGACAATGCCCAGTAAATACGTAGCTTGTTGGTTAATCGACAGTATATGTCCTTGATGGCCGACTGCGACTATGCCTTCATAAATTGCAGACAAGACCGACTCATTGAGGTGGTGACTGGTGGCGATATCTTTGGGTTCCATGCCATACATTTGCTGCTTGATGTGTTTGGCAAAGATCCATGATGCACCGACACAACATATTAATATAAGGCCGAGAATGATGAAAAATGGCAAGGAGTTTAGCCATAAATCGGCACTGACGGTGCTGAGCAAATATCCCACTGACACCACGCCAATAATGTGGTCCGTGGAGGATAGAATTGGAGACTTCCCCCGCACCGACCAACCAATGCTGCCTTTTCGTATCGAGGTGTAGTGTAAGCCTTGCTGCAATGCGCGGCGGTTATCACCTCCAGTCATCGCTAGGCCAATTTTGTGCTTGTTTGGGTGAGCTAATCGAATGCCGTGTATGTCTCCCACCACGATAAAAGCCGCGTCAGTTAAGCGTTGCAGGCGAGTAATCTGCCGCTGAAGCTCATTTGGGCTGTGATGTTCCACCGCCGCTCTTAGCTGCGGGTCGCTGGCAATTTCGCGTGCTTGAATTAATGCTTTGCTACTGATTTGCCGCTTTAAAGTATCAAACTGAAAATAGTGGAAAAAAATGGCGATAAATAGCAGTAACAGGGTCACCATCGTCAGTAAAAGCGCTAATACACGTTGCTGAAAATTCATGCATAACATGGAAGATAGGTGAGGCTTAATAGAAAGCATTAGGGTATAGAAACATGGCGGATTGATCGTGCTTGAGCGGGGGAGGTTATTGATGAGTAACTTAACAGACAATGTTAGAGGAGCGTTAGCAATGCGACTAACTTTGCATGAAAAATGAGAAATCTTTCACTCTGCCAGCAAATAGTCATCCAGTAATGGCTTGGGTAGCGCTAAAAATAGGGAGTATAAATACAATGAAATAGGAAATAGAAAGCAGCGTTAAACGATGAAGGCTGGCTTACGCCAGCCTATAGAATAGAGGGTTCAGGGAGAATAGAGCCCAATAATTAATGCCCAAACATACCAAACACCACGCTCGCAATCACCAGCACAATGCCGCCGCCTAAGCGTGACGAAATCTGCGCGTAAGACATCAAGTTCATCCGGTTGGCTGCTGACAGCACTTCTAAGTCGCCAGAACCGCCGCGGTTCGCCATACATAGTCCAGCCGAGATGGCCGATTCGATAGGATAGAAACCCATTACCCAGCCGCCCAGTGCGGAGCCAAAAATAGCACCAATCACGATCATGGTCGCCACAATCAGGTTGGTGAAAGTCAGCGCATTAATGATTTCGCCTAAGTTGGTGTAGGCAATGCCCACCCCTACCATCAGCACCCAAAGTAGATGGGTGGAAAAGAACGACGCCAAATGTTTACTGCCTTCTTTAATTTCATCCGAGCATAAGCCACAAGCATTGAGCGCTGCCACGATGAGCACCATGTAGGCAAAAGTGTGGATTTTGATATCACCAAAACCCGGTAGAATATGCGTGGAAAGTGCTGACGACAAGGTATAGATACACGCTGCTAGCATTAAGCCAATGGCAATCTCACGTGCGGTGATGGTGGGTGCTGGCTTGTCGCTGTGTGCTGCAAAACTTGATTTGCGCACCAGTTCCCCATTACCGGTCAGTGACGGGTGCTTTTCCCCTAAACTATTTAGTAAAGCTGCAGCGAAGATGGCGACCACATTAGCGATGGTAAGAATAGCAATGGCAACTGAGTAGTATTGCTGTTTCGAACCCCCAGTGACTGAGTGATAAATTTCCGAGAGTGGAATCGCGCCCGCGCCGTTACCGCCGCCCATAATTGGCAGTACGTAGAGCATCAGCACGTGATCAAGAGGGATCCCGAAAATCAGTCCACCGAGCATACCCATCAGCGCCGCGCCCGCGACGGCGGCGAGGATCGAAGGAATGTAGCCCACTAGAGATTTGATTAACAAGCGTCGCTCAACCGACAAAATGGAGCCAGTAAGAAGAACGGCAATAAACAAATCGAGAAAATCTGTTTTTTTCATCACAGCGCTAACCGTGCTGACTTCGTTTTGAGAAAGCCAACCCACATGCACCAGCCACGCCGTGGCCAAAAAGATCATCACCGGAGCTCCGCCGATGTATTTGTTGAATATGGGTAGTCGCTTACCAATTTCACCAAATAGCGCGCCCACCACAAACATAAAGCTAAACCCACCCACAATATTACTTGGTAAGGTATCGGTAAGGTGCGCGATAAAAATGACCGCGAATAAAGCCGCGTATAGAGGCAGTGGCAGGCCGAATATTTTCACCTGGTTAAGACGAGCTAAGGTATTTGTATTGTTTTTCGGCAGGTCGAGAGTCTTCTCGTTCATCATGCAAGTTCCATGTTGCTTTCACGTGAACTTATTATGAGAATTTTGTAAATAGTTACAGTGAGTGCGATCATTTAACCCCGTGGATTAAAACGCACTTATGAATTTTATGGTTTTTATTCTTCAGCCGGTGAGGGGGACAATGGACGATCCTAGACGGTGACAAGTGTACGAATGAGCTATTCAGCAATATCCCCGTCTCTTTTCATGAAAAAAGCGCCCAATTTTTTTGTGAGCAGCATCATAGCGTGGCGTTTGAGGTAGTCTGTAAGACAATGGGCCTGCAAGGTTTGATCGATTTTATTCTCTTTTTTGGACAGAAATGAGTTAGAGTGAGTGGGCTAATTATCGAGCCTATCCTGAATAAAAGTGTCTTATCTGCCGTCTCGCTCTATTACTTTCTAATATCTATAGTGCCTTGTTATGTAGTAAGAAAGTGTTTTTGGGATTGTTATGATATTTACAAGAAGGAAACTGGCTGATGCCGAAGGGGTTAATGCAGAAACTATCCGTTTTTACGCAAGGGCGGAGTTACTCACCCAGTCTCATAAACCGATTGAAGGCTTTCGCCAGTATTCTTCGGAAACGTTACTGAGATTATCAGAAGCAGGCTACCCCTCCATAGCTAAGAAGGGAAAAAGCAATGAACAACATTATTTTAAAGTCTGAAATAACTTGTCCAATTTGTGGAAGTAAAAAAGTCGAAATGATGCCAACCAACGCTTGTCAGTGGTTTTATGAATGTGAAACGTGTCATAAGCTTCTAAAACCAAAACCGGGTGACTGCTGTGTATATTGTTCCTATGGCACTGTCCCTTGCCCTCCAATGCAGGAGAATCCATCAGAGAAGGGGAAAGGTTGTTGCCAATCTTGACGATATCGTTAGATTGAAGAGATCCTATTGGAACGAGGCGTGAATGTAGGCCCTGCTACTGTCACTGGTGGGTTATCAAATAATCCAATAACATTACGGACGACTCTCTCAGCGGTATTCAATTTCTTCCCATTGCCCCAATATACTGATATTTTTACTTTTTATCTTTTGTTCAGCATGACACTACTCTAAGTAAGCCGCGATATACAGTCTTTCATTATATCCAAAGCAGATTGTAATTGCGGACGGCTTAAAGGGCTTACCAGAGAGACTCTGATCGCAGCTGGCGCTTCATACCGCCCCACGGCAAACATCTCTGCTGGTTTCACTCTGACTCCGTTTTCCAGCAACGACTGAGCAAACTGATATCCCGTTAATGGTTCAGGAAGAGGTAGCCACACGTTGTAACCAAGTACATCTATTTCAACCTTTGGAAAAGCGGTTTTCCAGATCCTATGACGAGCACTGAGCTCCATAGAGATTTCTTCGTCCACAGCTTGCATTGATCCATCAGCCAACCAACGACAAACCAGATCGACCATTAAAGGGCTGATATTCATACAACTGGCTCTCAATGCTCGTTGAAGGGAGTCTTTAAGTGATAATGGCAGAATCATGAAACCTACCCGTAGACCTCCGGCAAAGTATTTGGAGAAGCTACTTACATAAATGGTGATATCAGGAGCAATTGCGACCAACGGGGACTTACGACTACTTGGCGGACAATAAAGTACATCATCTTCAATAATCAGTACTTTATATCGACGACATATCTCTATGATTTCCAGTCTTCTACTGTCGGTCAATTGAGCGCCTGTTGGGTTTTGAACTGCCGGAGTCAAATAGAGCAACTTTGGACGATGTCTCTTGCATGCCAAAGCTAAATCTTCTGGGTCTAAACCATATTGATCAACTTTTACCGGTACCAACTTTCGTTCAGATTGCTGACATGCATGAATAAACTCTGGATAACATAATCCTTCAGAAATAATGGTGTCTTTTGGGCGGGTTAGAGCATGTATAATCGTCGATAACCCGTGCTGACCTCCATAGGTCCATAACAAACGTTGGGCATCTATATCGATGTTGAATTTACCCATAAGCCATCGTTGAAGAGTCTGATTGTGACCGCGAATTCCATCAGCTGAGTAGTACCCTAATACCGCTGTTTGTGCGATAGGTTCATGGGACAACTCTTCCAGTGCGTTAGCTAATAGCTTAGGTTGTGAACACAGCAAAGGTCGACATAATGCCAGATCAATACCCTCATGCTTGGATTCTGGGTGATAAAATCGATTTTGCTCTGTTTTTAAGTCTCTAACGTATGTACCACTTCCCACTTTTGGCTCCGTCAAGCCTCGATGCTCTAGCTCTTTATACGCTCTGGTTACAGTACCGACAGTCACACTAAGCCGATAGGACAAAATACGCTGCGGCGGAAGCTTAGTGCTTGCCTTAAGCTCACCACTTTCGATTACTTCAGAAAATGCGTCAGCCAACGCTATAAATATAGGCCCAGATCGCCCTGATATATCTGGAATGAACATTGTCTCTCTCTGTGGGGGTACAATTTAACATTGTATACAGGATAGATAATGCTTCATCCGAATGAAACTAAAGAATTGTCATGGTGACGCATAAACAATAGGTATGAACAACTTTTCTCATTTACCCTGAGTTATGCAATTCTCTAAGAGTAAGAAAATGACCATATTATGGAGCGTTATACCAGCGATGTCTTTGTTCGCACTTGTCGCAACTATTACACCAGGACCTAACAACTTTTTGCTTGCCAGTTCAGGAGCACAGTTTGGGGTCATGAAATCATGCCGACATATCATTGGTATTCGTATTGGTATAATTGGGTTATTGTTGCTCTGCGCCTGTGGTGTCGGTGTTGCTCTTCAATCTAATCCTAATTGGTATCAAACACTAAAGCTTTTTGGTTTGTCGTATATGCTCTGGTTAATGATAAAGCTGTTATGCACTAACCCATTTTCAGGAAAAGCAACCAAGAACAAACCACTTAATATCACCCAAGCAACATTTTTTCAGCTTGGTAATATCAAAGCTTGGATGAGCTCTATCGCTTTAGTTACTAGCTATAGCCTTCCTTCTCACTATTGGTTTTCGGTAGTTTTAATCCTATGTATATTTACCGTAGTTGGCTTATTCTCCAACCTATTCTGGGTTTGTGTCGGAAAGAAGCTCAGTGTTTATTTAAATACACCACTAAAACAGCGCTCTTTTAACCTTAGCCTTGCTGCGATGGTCTTAGTTTCTATTCTACCAATATTAGACACTGTGTTATGAATTTAGATAACGACAAATATGGCCACAACGGACCTTTTTAATGTGTGATAAGCGGTGTAATGTTCGCACCACCCTGATAATTTGATGGAGATAGAAAATGAACAGCAGTTGGGCTAACTTCTTTCCGTACTTTGCTGGAGCGTTTAAACTTATTGTATTAGGCGTTGGAGCTTACTTTTCCATTAAATGGCATTTTGATGAAGAGAGGAGGGTTAGGGAAGCAGAAGGCGCGGTATTTGATAGACCAAGCTTCATGAAAAAGTTGGCAATGATGCTATTCCTTTTAGTCCTTCTAGTCCTTCTGACCTTTCTACTGATCTATGCGACTAACTGGTTGCTTGATCTGCTTCAGCTAGGCTGGTGATCTGCTCCAGCCTGAGCAGTCCACTTTTAGTCGGCCAAACTTAGCTCAACTTGTACTCACGACTTTGTAGGGCTAAATGAAATTGGGGCAAATTTGTGTTGAAGCTCGTGGACAATATCATGTTCGGAAAAATGCCTCCTCTTTAACGGCCACTGCCCCAGATAAATTTTCCAGTTGGTGATATAACCCTATATGGTCAGGCTTCGACCTGTTGGAAAGTACTCAAGTCGATCACCAAGTACGTTCTTAAGTATTCCGTATGCCTTTTTCCCCGTGCAGTGGCCTGTATATAATTTATCCACGGGGTAGCTGAGCAATGTTTCTCCAATGGCTTCAATATCTTTTTTACTACCTCCTATGCTATTAAATAAAGGAAGGCCTACCAAATGAAAACCACCCACAACAGCTTTGATCCTAGAACCTGGGAACAACTGGACTGTTGTCTCTAGCATGTTAAGTACACCGTTGTGGGCACATCCGGTAAAGATGACTATGCCATCATCCTCTTTCACTATAAGTAGTAATTCATGCTTAAAGGTATCAGCGTGATAGCCTGTATCACTTTGAGTAAAAAGATATTTGTTTCCTTTAGGGAGGGGGGTACTGATTGCTTAACTCTGTAACAATAAAAATATCAGGGTATATTTCGGTTAAAGTGTCGACAAAAACGAATCTCTGTAGGGACTGGTTCAGTACACTTTTATTGAAACCTACGTTGTTCCTGAAGCCGAAAGCCTTAAAAACGTATTCAATATCTTCACAATCCCGAATAAACACTGGAGCGTCAGAGTTGAGAGAAAGGAAGTGAGTAACACCATTGCAATGATCATGATGGTGATGTGAAATCACGGCAGCATCGATAGATTTCATGTCGATGTTTAGTCGTTTGGCATTGTCACAAAACGCCTGACTATTACCAGTATCAAAGAGTATTTGTTTACCCATTGTTTCTGCGTGGAACGATAAACCTCTCTCTACTTTGAGATCAGGTCGACTATCTAGCCGTGTATTTTCAATTAAAGCTGTCAGCTGCATCATTTCCCTCTGCAATTGGTCTCTTTGTAAATATTGGGTAGAGTAGACAATTCCGGCTGATTATCCGCGATAAGTATGAGCGGTTCTATGAACCAAGCTCCAATGTTGATGAAGGTAAGCTGGATGCATTACTTTTATGAGGGTAAACCTTCGTTAATACCACACAGCGATTTAGTGCGGCCAGGCAGCTATGGGGCAAAAAAAGTCAATGTTGTTCAATATTTTGAAACAGAGTGTCTTTGCCTAAATTCGGTAAGCGTCCCATCTTGCTGCATGTCTCTAAGCATTTGATCTATTTGTTCTACGTGTGGGAACAGTTGCCCTTTCTTTGACACACCAACCAATACGTCGATTGGCTTTTCTAAGCTCCCATACCGGGTGACTTCAGATGCTTCTCCCAGTATCTCAAAAGAAAAATTAGGCATAATAATAAAGTCAACTCGCCCTTTTTCTAAGATAGCCAGCAGTTGTTGATCAGTATTAACGCGCACCGATTTTGTAGTTCCACTTTCTAGTGCCTTATCGAGAGCTGGGCTGTAACGTATCCCTCGTCTTAAGCCGATGTTTTTCCCGTAAAAACTATCTACCCCAGAGAAGTCTAAGGACGGGGCGTTTCTTCCATAAACAGAGATTTCAAATCGACTAATTATAGGAGTAGATAAGTAACGGATAAAAGGAGTTCTTTCCTCGATGTACTGAATCGGTGATGTGATATCGCTCTGACCTCTCTCCATGTTTAAGATGATGCGTTTAAAAGGTAATCCGCTTACCGTGATCTGGGAGTTTAGTCGGCGAGCAATTTCATTCATAACATCAACAGCTAAACCAGATAATGCACCATCTTCTTTGTCACGATAACATAGTGATACCATACCTTCTGCGCAACTTGCGTTTATAGTTATACCTTTGACAGGTAAACATACAAAGCAGGTGCATATCAGCCCAATCGTTATGAACTTCATAAGTGGTTAAATTCAGCCTTAGTAGTTATTCAATCGATTATAGTTCAGTCCTATAGTGTTTTGACTTAAGCAGTATGGTTCGCTCGTTAATGGACTGATTTTAGCCAACCAATGTGCATAGCTTCTTACAACAAATAGACCCGCTTCGGGGAAGAAGTTACTTGATTTTTCTGGTTTGAGATTTTTCGAGCGTATCTAGGCAGGCTTGATAAGCCTCTTTATAATCGAAATGAAAATGCAAGTTGCTCGCATTATGTACTTCGCTATCAAAAGCAAATTGTTGTAATTTTATGGAAAACACAAAGGCAACATAGATGCAGTTGTGTTCAAGCATCCAATTTATTATATCATTGGCGGTGCTCCAAGCATCTAGCGATGTTATTTCCCACTGGCGACAATCTTGCAATATTACCCACGGCAAGTTATCACTACCTTGCGATGACAAAACGTTTCCTTTCATTGAACCAGGCTTGAGCAGCCTCTTTATTGGTTGCCCCTTGCACTTCGGTAATAAGAAATCGGTTCTCGAAACTCATCGTCCAGAGTCCATGAATATTACGCTGCGTCATCGTTCGTTACCCAGTCGTGGTAAATGCTTCAATTTAGTATAGACCGTGTGTATTAACCACTTAGGAAATGCTGACTGTTTGGACTCAAAATAAGGCTAAAAATGTCCATGGCTCTCTTCACACTCCAAACATCAACATCAAATATACTGGACGAGTTTCAAATTAGTTTTATGAGGGTAAAGAAGCCTTAATGCAACGTGGCCAGCTGAGAGAGCTGGCTTGCTTAGGGGCAAATATTAGTTTCAACCCTGACGCTACTTTTCAATACACAAAGTTCTTAGCTGTGATTGTCTTCCCTAACAATCAACCACCATCACAAAATATCCATGGCCTTATGGAGCGCTGCTACCAATCGTTTCACATCTTCCATTGTGTTATAAATTCCAAACGAGACTCGAACAGTACCTTTCACTTTGAAGGCTTCCATCAGCGGGTGGGCGCAATGGTGGCCGGAGCGGACGGCGATGCCTTGTTGGTCGAGTAGGGTGGCGATGTCTTGGTGATGTACGCCATCAATCACGAACGAAATAATGCTGGACTTTGGCTGGAAGCCAAGGATTTTCAGATCTTCGATTTGGCTGAGCTCAGTAAACGTTTTGGCTTGCAACTGGTGGATGTGGGCTTCCACATCGGCTAATGGGAAGGTTTGATACCAATTAATCGCGGTGGCTAGGGCGATGGCACCTGCCACGTTGGGTGTGCCTGCTTCAAACTTGGCCGGCACGCCAGAGAAGGTGGTGCCAGAGAAGGATACTTTCTCCACCATTTTTCCGCCGCCGTGCCACGGAGGCATGGCATCGAGCAGGGCATACTTGCCATATAACGCGCCGATGCCTGCGGGAGCGTAGAGCTTGTGGCCAGAAAACACGTAGAAGTCGGCATCGAGTTCTTGCACATTGGTGGCTTGGTGCACGATGCCTTGCGCGCCATCGACGACCACAATCGCGCCGACTTGGTGCGCAGCTTCGATGCAAGGTTTGAGATCGAACCGGCAGCCGGTCACGTTGGTAATTTGCGCTAAAGCGACGATTTTACAGCGCTCAGATAATAGAGGGTTTAGCTCGTTGATCGAGACTTGGCCGTCGTTGTTCATCGGGATTTTTACCACGATCGCGCCGGTTTGCTCAGCGACAATTTGCCATGGCACTATGTTGGCGTGGTGCTCCATCTCACTCACTAAAATTTCATCGCCCGGCTGCAATGTGCTGCGTGCGTAGGTTTGTGCGATGAGATTAAGCGCTTCGGTGGCGCCGCGCGTCCAGATAATTTCGTCGCTGCTTTTCGCGCTGATAAATTCGGCGACCGTATTACGCGCTGCTTCAAATTGTTGGGTGGCGTTAGCGGTGAGCGAGTGACTGCCACGGTGCACATTGGCATTTTGCGCTTGGTAATATTGGCTGATGGCATCAATCACCACTTGTGGCTTTTGTGTGGTGGCAGCGCTGTCAAGATACACTAGTGGCTCGCCATTCACATTTTGTTGTAAAGCGGGGAACTGCTGTCTTATTGCATCTACGTTAATCATTGTGGTTCACCCAAGATGTTGTAATGTAGATTTGGTAGGGGAACCATCGGCTCTGCAACGCTCCATGCGTGGGCTTTCCCCGAAAGTTTAATGATGATTTCCATAGCGAATTCGAGCGCGCTGCCCGGCCCTTGGCTGGTGAGCAGATTGTGGTCAATATCATAGGTGACACGTTTGGCGCGCAACTTGTCGCTAGCGATAGTGTGTTGCAAACTCGGGTGACAAGTCATCAGTGCTTTTGGGTAGAGGTTATGGTGTTGCAGCACGAGAGCGGGCGCGGCGCAAATCGCAGCGACAAGCTTGCCATCGTATTGTTGCTGCTTGACGATTTCCAGCAGCACTGGGCTGTCGCGAAACATTTCGGCTCCTTGCAAGCCGCCCGAAAGTATCACGGCATCAAATTCATCATCGGCGACATCGACCAATAAGCAATCGGCGGTGAGAATCACGCCGCGTGAGGCCGTCATGGTGAGCTTGCCATCGAAATCGGCACTGGCCACGACCACGTCATAGCCTGCTCTGACCATCATATCGATGACGGTGACCGCTTCCATTTCTTCCGTGCCCGGAGCGATAGGCACTAATATTTTCTTTGTCATTATGATTACTTAGTTTGAATTACAGGCTCTTGCTGTTTGATTGCTTGATATAAGCGCTGATTCACTGGAGTGGCGATTCCATGGTGTTGTGCGCGTTTTAACAGATAGCCAGTAATAAAATCGATTTCTGTTTTTCGAGTGTAGAAGACATCTTGTTGCATTGATGAAAAATTGTTGGCGGTGGCTGTGATCACTTGCTGCACTGTGTGAGTAAGCGAGGTGAGGTCGGCATTCAGGCCTTCAGCTTGCATTACGGCCACGGCTTCTTTGACAACGGCGCTAATATCGGCTTGGTAGCGAGCCTTGCCAAGCTGGCCATTTTTGCAGTTCCCTAGAGCCGTTAGCGGGTTAATCGCACAGTTTACAGTGAGCTTTTGCCATAGGGCTTGCTCGATATCGTCAAACCATTCGCATTCTGGCAGTGCATGATTAAACACATCGCAGATAAATGTGCAGCGCTTGCCAAGTTCGTTGTAGCCACCGATTTGCGTGCGACCTTGGCCTGTGTGCAACACTCGTTGCGGCGAAGGGCGATAAGCGCCATGGCTAGTAGTGGCGAGCAATACGGGCAAGTGCTTCACTTGTGGCAAGATTGAATCGACTGCACCCATGCCGTTGTGCATCAGCATCAGCATGCAATTGGGATCGATGTATTTGATGACTGGGGCGATCGCCTGTTCGATTTGCCAAGCTTTAACGGTGACTAGAATAAGATCGGCGCGGCGAGTAGAGTCTAGATCGTTATGCTGAAAACCAAGTGCAGGACTGTCATTTAACTGAAGTGAAATATGGTGGGCTTGTTGGCGGCTCCAAAGGGATACCTGATGGCCTGCGTGCTGCAAAGAGGTCGCCCACAGTGAGCCAATTGCCCCCGGACCAATAACCACAATATTCATCGATTCACCTCATCGTATTTTTGACGCCAAGAATAATGAGGATAAAGGTAAATTCCAACAAAAAATGGTGCCTAAGGCACCATTTTTTAGTATATCGAGTTGAGCAGGGTTCTGATTAGAACTTGTAGCTCACGTCGATGTAGTTAGTCACGCCAGATGTGCGGAATCCTGGGGTATCTTTAATACCAAATACATCTTTGTATAGTTTCATGCCGTAGCCGATTGCGTAGCGGTCTGAGTGCCAGTATAGGCCGTTAAACATTGCACCGCCTTTGCTCTCAGTTGTATATTCAGACTTCATACCGAATTGGTAATCGATGTAACCTTGGTATGATAGGAAAGTGCCGTTCGCAAAAGTGTAGAACGGTTTGAACCAGTTAGTCGAAATTTGGTAGCCATTCCAGTCTTTCACATTTGAATCGTAAGTTTTGTAAAGGTTTAAGCCCATTTTGCCCAACCAAGGCGCCATGACGTCAGAACCTAGACCGATTTTTTGTGTGTTAGGCGTTGCGTCAGTACCGCCTCCCCATTCCATCAATGAAGCAATGTAAAGCTCTTTAACAGGGCCAAAAGATAGGTCTTTCCCAGTCAGCGCATCTAGAGATAGACGAGGCGCAAACTTCATGAACATTTTGTCTTGATCTGCTTTGTCGCTGCTTGGGTTGCTAAGCAGGTTGAATACGTCAACGTATCCGTATAGGTCGAACAAGCCAGAGCGGCCACCGAATTCCATTTCACCGTAATCGTGGCTGTTGTTACCAGGCTTTTCGTTGAACGCACCCATTAGGTTAAATTGCATCCATTTGAAGTCGTTTTTATGGATGTTACCGTCTGAGTAATCAGCAGCAAAAGCAGGTGCAGAAAGTGCAGCCAGTAAGCTAACAGCAAGAAGTGATTTACGCATAGTGTGGAATTCTCTCAGTCAAATCTATTAAGGGCGCCAATACGTGCGCTCTTCGTCATTCGTTCGCGCTGCATGATAACGATATTTCCGACAATTTAAAGGGTGTAATTGCGTAATATTACAGATAATTGGTGATGTAGATCACATTAATAATATTATCAATGGAACTTTTAGCGTAGTGAGCTATTGAGCGATGCAATCGTTTGCCATTTTGCTGCAGAAAATGGCGCTAGGGAAATAGCAAACGTTTAGCTGGGGTTTTGAGTGGCGGAATATATGCGGTGGCAAAATGAAGAAAAGCGGCCAATATGGCCGCTTCGTTATCGTTGTCGTATTGTTGGATAAATACTTTAAGAATTGCTGCTTTCTAAGTCGTTCTCTTGTTCTTCTTTTTGCTTAGATCTTTGCAAAATGGCCGCGAAGTAGTGTCTGAGAGAATACAGCATGATCAAACTTGGAATGACCATCACGGCTGTTAGCACAAAGAACGTTGACCAATTATTGAGGTAATCGGCCAATGCGCCGCTAAATGAGGCGAGGGTGGTACGGCCCAAGTTACCCAACGACGCGAGCAAGGCGTATTGGGTGGCTGAGAAAGCTTGCCCAGTGAGTAGCGTTAAGAACGACACAAAAGCGATGGTGGCAAATGCGCTGGTGAAGTTGTCGACGATGATCGTTGCCAAGAACACATGGACATCAGGGCCAACGTGCGCGATCCACGAGAACATGAGGTTACTGGCCGACATGGCAATACCGCCGATCATCAGCCCTTTGATGATGCCGAAACGAACATTGATCATGCTGCCAATGATCGTGAAGACCACGGTTGCGCCCCAGCCGATGAGCTTGGAGTATTCGCCAATTTGTTCGTTGGTGAAGCCGACATCTTTATAAAACGGAATAGACATTCTGCCCAAGAAGGCTTCGCCAATTTTAAATAGGAATACAAACAAGAGTAAGGTGATGGCTACACGGGTTCCATTGCGGTTGAAAAAGTCTCGAAAAGGTTCAACCAAGGTAACCGTTAGCCATGCCAGTGACGTGGAACCCACGACTTTAGAGTGTTCTTTCTCAGCTTGCTTTTGTAGTTCATCACGGTGGGTTACAGGTTCAGTGGTGAATAAGGTAAACAGCATCAGAATGACCACCACGCCCGCCATGCCATAGTAAACGCCATTCCAACCAATGCTATCGGCGTTGCTAAAGGCAAGGTAGCCGGGTAGCGAATAGCCAGTCCACCAGCCAATGACAGCCATGGCTGAAGCTTGTGGAAGTTTGCTTGATTCAGATTTAGGGAAAGTATCGATGCGAAACGCATCGATGGCCACATCTTGGGTAGCTGAGGCTGTCGCAATGCCTAACGCAAGCATTGAGGTCACCATTAAATCGTGCGCTGGATCGGTACCTGCGATGAAAATGGTCAGCACTAGCACAATGAATTGGCACAGTAAAATCCAGCTGCGTCGCTGGCCAAGTAAGTTGTACAGCACTGGTAGTTTGACGCGGTCGACTAAAGGCGCCCAGAGAAAGTTGATCGCATAAACAACAAATACGCTGCCAAAATACCCGATATCAGTGCGGGTTAACCCTGAGTCTTTTAACCACCCCGACATGTTCGAGCCGATGAGGACCCAAGGAAAGCCGCTTGAGCAGCCCAACATGAACACCCAAAGTAGTCGTTTGTCGAGATAGGAGCGCAGCGTTTCCTTCCAAGAAAAAGGCGTGGAGTCGATAGACATAACAGATCCTAATGAGAAAAGATGCTCCGAGCAGAGGCGCTCGGAGCAGGGGGTGAGCTAGTTAGCTGTTTTTAATGACCTTGATGTTGGTAATGACGATAGGTTTAACCGGTACATCTCGCATCTGACCCAGAGAATGGGTTGGCTCTTTTGCCATTTCTTCTACGACGTTAAAGCCTTTGACTACTTTTCCGAACACAGCATAGCCAGTTTGGCCGCCAGTCTGGTTGAGGAAGTCGTTGTCTGATAAGTTGATGAAGAACTGGCGTGTGGCTGAATCAGGATTGCTGGTACGTGCCATCGCGATGGTGGCAGTGTCATTTTTCAATCCATTACTCGCTTCATTCTCGATGGGTGCATAGCTCTTGAGACGGTTCATTTGTTGATCAAACCCGCCTCCCTGCGCCATAAATCCGGGAATGATACGGTGGAAAATACTGCCGACATAGCTACCATCTTTCACGTATCTGAGAAAGTTGTGCGTTGTGATCGGCGCTTTTTCCGAATTTAGCGCCACGGTGAAGGCGCCAATATTGGTTTCAATTAACACTTTTGGCCCTGCAAACACCATGCAGCTAAACAAAGCCAGTGAAGCAATAATTGCTCGCATCATTAAAAATTATCCTTCATGTAAGTTTGAAGTTCTTTGTCGTGAGCAATTTCCTTGAGCACATGGTCCACTAAATCATTCAACACGAGCTGAATGTTTTTGTTGGAAGCACTAAGTAGGCCAGTTTTCTTCGACACACCATGGTAGGTTTTCACTAGTTTACCTTGTGCAGTGCGCGCCGTTACCACTATTGTCACATCGCCTTCAATGGTGTTTTTCATCACTGAGTGTTTCACGTTGACTAGCAATTGTTGGATGTCTAGTTCAACGGAGTTCGGGCTGTTGACCGAAAGCTGGTAGCCTTGTGATTTGAATTGCTCAGACAGAGCATTTTCTAGGGCGATACGAACATTTTGTCTTGAGTGCAGTGGCTCGATGTTAGATCGGCCGCTGTCGACTAAGGCAATATATTGCGCAGAACGTACGTCTTTGCTGGTTAGATTAAATGCTTTTCCATGCACCATCTGATTTTGGCTGTGTACAGCCGTTGGGGTGAAATTAATTTGTTCTGGTTGTGGAGATGAACACGCACTTAGCAATGCGATCGATACTAAAATGACCAGTTTTCTCATGGTTTTTTCCCTTACTTTCCCTGAGGTGACATGGATATAATAATGAATTATTTAGTTGCTTGTAAAATAACAAATTTATTGTTGGTCGCCAGTGTCTCTACATTTTCTTCGCCAAACAACCTTTCCAGTTTTTCATCGTAACTGAGGTGGCGGTTGCCGATAACAATTAATTGTCCGCCTGTATTCAGAACTCGCTGTGCATCACAGAACATTTGCCACGCAATATGATCGGTGATGGCTAACCCTTGATGGAAAGGAGGGTTACACAATACTAAGTAACTGCTGTCTTGCTTAAAGCCATCAAGGCAGTTATTGGCAATACACTGAATATTGCGATCAGGCCCTAGGTTATCGATCAAGTTTTGTTTGGCTGAATCGAGCGCCATAAAGCTCTCATCCACACACGTAATACGCGCTTGCGGGTTGAGCTGACCAGCTTTTACTGCCAGGACGCCATTGCCGGAACCAAGATCGATGATATGGCGAAGCTCTGGATCTTCGGGGATGTGCTCTAGCATAAAGCGAGCGCCTAAATCGAGTGACTCGCCTGAGTAAACATTGGGTAAATTTTTCAGATGGATAGACTCACCATCTACTTTCCATTCTGTGTTGGGCTCGACTTGAGTCTGTAAGGTATTGTCGGGTGTCGAGAACACTAGGCGGTGTTTTTTCTTGGCCAGTGATGTTGTGGTTGGCCCTAGGTGTTTTTCAAACAGGTTCAGTGTTGAGGTGTGGATCTCTTTGACTTTGTTGACGCCGATGACAGGAACGTTGTCACTAAGTTGGCTACGCAGTTGATGCAGTTGCCAAGTCAGTAGGCGGTTGTTTTTTGGTAATTTAAACAAAACCAGATCGATGTCTTGTGGCAATTCATCCATCGCGGTTAAAAATTCAATACGATTACACTCGTTGCGTTGCAGATTTTTCAGTGTTGCTCTGTGCGAGATAAACGAATCGCTCATCATGGTTACGCGATGATCTTGTGAGAACCAGCACGACAGCGCGCCGAAGTTGTCGTTTAAAACTAGAATATGCTTACCCGTATCCAGCTGCTGCTCCGCCACATGTTGGATGATATATTCATCGCCTGCATCCCATGCTTGCAAGGTTTCATTAGCACGCTTTGGGAAGCGTTGCAGGGTAAGTTCTCTATCTAATAAGTTCAGTTCTAGTTTCATGATATTCATACGGCGTTGATGTTGGGCCTTATTCTCGCAAATGCTTACACAACAATATACCAAAACCTTTCGTGCATTCTTTTAGCTAGGTAAAATCGCCACAGCACCTGATTAATTCCGTACAATAGCGTGCAAATTTATCGCGGCTGTTTGTCGGTCGCTGCAAATTATCCGTTGTGACAGACTGATTTTTGGTGTGCTGCTGAAAAACAGTATAAGCCGCGATTGTCGATTGCGGGAAACTGTTCACGCGAAAACGCAGATTGGCACTCCTTGCTCAATAAGGACCAACCTTGCTCAATAAGGACCAACCATGATCAAAGATACGATAGAAACAAAATTAACCGACGCGTTTGCCCCACAGCATTTGCAAGTGATCAACGAAAGTTACATGCACAATGTACCTGAAGGTTCAGAAAGCCACTTTAAAGTCGTCGTAGTGAGTGCTGAGTTTGAAGGCCAGCGTTTGATTGCTCGTCATCGCGCGGTCAATCAAGTCTTGGCGGTAGAGTTGGCGGAGCATATCCATGCTTTATCCATTAATACTTATACGGCCCAAGAGTGGCAACAGCAAAATCAGCTAGTACCTGAAAGTCCAGCCTGTATGGGTGGGGAGAAAAAACACTCTTAATTTGTATGTAATTGTTGCGTGTTGGTTAAATTGGAGTCAGTTCATCAACTTGCTGTTCGTTTGCTGTGCTATGCTAGTTGAGTCAGAGGGCGTGGGGAACGACATTGCGATGCGGATTTTGTATTGCAAAATGTAACGAATTTACTGACTGTGCGGCGGTTCAAAGATATGATCTTTCACCGTATTCTATTATTCAATTCAAACCAAATTGAGCAATCATTCAATTGTTATCGTGGCGTCAAGTTTGTAAAAAATGCTAGACTACCGCCCCTATTTAAACTCGCCGAAAGATGTGGCGTTTTTTGATACGGGATGTTGCATTTTTGGTGTAAAACTAGCCAAGAATAGTGCACTGATGTCGTGCCTACTAGTGACGCAATGATAACAACCTTTTTCCGATAAATTAGTGCAAGTGCGTATGATTACAATAAAAAAGGGATTGGACCTTCCAATAGCAGGAGTTCCTTCTAAGGCAATCGACGACGGCAAAGCTGTTAAAAGGGTTGCCTTGTTAGGTGAAGAATACGTGGGCATGCGTCCAACAATGCATGTTCGCGTGGGAGATGAAGTAAAAAAAGCACAGATTCTTTTTGAAGATAAGAAGAATCAAGGTGTGAAATTTTCTTCGCCAGCAAGCGGTAAAGTGGTCGAAGTGAACCGTGGTTCGAGACGTGTACTGCAATCCATTGTGATTGAAGTGGCAGATAACGAAGATCAGCAAATCACTTTCGATAAATTCGAATCAAACCAACTTACGTCGCTACAGCGTTCCGTTGTTGTCGACCAATTGGTGAACTCTGGGCTTTGGACAGCATTACGTACTCGTCCATTTAGCAAAGTCCCAGCCATCGACTCATCAAGCAAGGCGATATTTGTAACGGCAACGGATACTAATCCATTGGCCGCCGATCCAGCTTTGGTGATCAATGAGCAAGCTGAAGCATTTACCGCGGGCTTAGATATTTTGTCGGTTCTGACTGATGACACGGTCTACGTGTGTAAAGCGAATCAAAGTATACCAACCAGCTCAAGCGACAAGGTAGAAGAGCATGTCTTTGGTGGGCCGCACCCATCTGGGCTGACGGGCACTCACATGCACTTTTTATATCCAGTCAACGCTGACAATGTCGCGTGGAGCCTGAACTATCAAGATGTGATTGCTTTCGGCAAGCTATTCCTTACTGGTGAACTTTACACCGAGCGAGTTATTTCGTTGGCTGGACCTGTAGTGAATGAACCGCGTTTAATTCGCACGCGAATCGGTGCGGATCTAAATGAGCTCACTGAAAACGAGCTGATGAAGGGTGAAGTCCGTGTCATTTCTGGATCTGTTCTTTCTGGTATCCATGCCTTTGGGCCTTACGCCTATTTAGGGCGATATCACGTTCAGGTATCTGTGCTGCGAGAAGGTCGCGAGAAAGACTTTTTAGGCTGGGCGACGCCGGGCAAAAACAAATTCTCAGTGACACGTGCCTACCTTGGTCATCTGTGTAAAGGGCGTTTATTCAATATGACGACCTCGACTAACGGTAGTGATCGCGCCATGGTGCCAATAGGTAACTACGAAAAAGTCATGCCACTGGATATGGAACCAACATTACTGTTGCGTGATTTATGTGCGGGCGATAGCGATAGCGCTCAACGACTTGGTGCTTTGGAGCTAGATGAAGAAGATCTCGCACTCTGTACCTTTGTATGCCCAGGCAAATACGAATACGGTCAACTGCTTCGTGAATGTCTAGATACGATAGAAAAAGAAGGGTAATGCGATAATGGGCCTTAAAAAGTTTCTAGAAGATATCGAGCCTCATTTTGAGCCTGGTGGGAAACATGAAAAATGGTTTGCGTTGTATGAAGCAGCGGCAACAATTTTTTATACGCCAGGTTTGGTAACAAAAAAAAGCTCGCATGTTCGTGATAGCGTCGATTTGAAGCGCATCATGATTATGGTTTGGCTAGCGGTTTTCCCTGCTACGTTTTGGGGAATGTATAACGCAGGTGGTCAAGCGATCGCTGCACTAAATCATCTATACACGATTCAACAACTCGCTGGCGTGATTGGCGCTGATTGGCACTACTGGTTTACCCAAATGCTCGGGGGCAGTTTAGGGGCTGATGCTGGTTGGGGCAGTAAGATGCTCCTAGGGGCGACCTACTTCCTACCCATTTACCTGACGGTGTTTATCGTTGGTGGTTTCTGGGAAGTGCTGTTTTGTATGGTGCGTAAACATGAAGTGAACGAAGGATTCTTTGTTACCTCTATCTTGTTTGCACTGGTTGTTCCGCCGACTTTACCACTTTGGCAAGCCGCTCTAGGGATCACCTTTGGTGTGGTTGTCGCCAAAGAAGTATTTGGTGGCACAGGGCGTAACTTCTTAAACCCTGCGCTTGCTGGCCGTGCATTTTTGTTCTTCGCTTACCCAGCGCAAATCTCTGGTGACTTAGTGTGGACTGCCGCGGATGGTTTCTCTGGTGCAACACCGCTGAGCCAATGGTCTCAAGGCGGTCATGGCGCACTAGTGGATTCCGTTACTGGCCATACGATCACTTGGATGGATGCCTTCATCGGTAATATTCCTGGTTCAATTGGTGAAGTGTCTACCTTGGCACTGGCGATTGGTGCAGCGTTTATCGTATATATAGGAGTCGCGTCATGGCGCATTATTGCTGGCGTTATGCTAGGGATGATTGCAGCTGCTACTCTGTTTAATGTGATTGGCTCAGATACCAACGCTATGTTTAGCATGCCTTGGTACTGGCATCTTGTGTTAGGTGGTTTTGCCTTTGGTATGTTCTTTATGGCGACAGACCCAGTGTCGGCGTCGTTTACCGATAAAGGTAAATGGACATACGGAATTTTGATCGGGGCGATGTGTGTGATGATTCGTGTCGTGAACCCGGCGTATCCCGAAGGGATGATGTTGGCAATCCTGTTCTCGAATTTATTTGCGCCACTATTTGACCATGTGGTGATAGAGAAGAACATCAAGCGGAGACTTCGTCGCTATGGCAAGCAATAACGATAGCATTAAAAAAACGCTGATTGTCGTCATTTTATTGAGTCTTGTGTGCTCGGTAATTGTGTCGGTGGCAGCGGTAGGCCTGCGTAGTAAACAGATAGAAAATGCGGTGTTGGATAAACAAAGCAAGATTCTTGAAGTAGCAGGCATCAAAGAAAAAGGCTCAGTTCCTGAGTTGTTTAAAAAATTCATTGAACCTAAGTTGATTGATTTCAACACCGGTGATTTTCAAGCTGGTGATGCAGCCAACTACGATGAGAAAAAAGCGGCGAAAGATCCGAAAACTTCAATCAAGTTGACGTCACAAGAAGACATTGCGCGCATTGGTCGCCGTGCCAAGATTGGTGTGGTGTATCTAGTGAAGCAAGAAGGCAAAATTACTCGAGTTATCCTGCCGGTGAACGGGACAGGACTTTGGTCAATGATGTATGCCTTTGTGGCGGTGAAAACCGACGGTAACACTGTGACAGGTCTAACTTATTACCAGCAAGGTGAAACTCCTGGGCTAGGTGGTGAAGTGGAAAACCCAACTTGGCGTGCACAATGGGTAGGCAAGAAATTGTATGACTCTCATTTCAAACCTGCAATTAAGGTTGTGAAAGGTGGTGCTCCAGCAGGTTCTAGCCACGATGTTGACGCATTGTCGGGTGCGACGCTGACCAGTAATGGCGTACAGCACACGTTTGACTTCTGGTTGGGCAAATTGGGTTACGCCCCATTCTTGGCGAAAGTTCGCAATGGAGGTTTGAACTAATGTCTAACGCACAGAGCTTGAAAAAAAGCTTGTTGTCTCCGGTGCTTGATAACAACCCTATTGCCTTACAGGTGTTGGGTGTGTGTTCAGCACTAGCGGTGACCACTAAGCTAGAAACGGCGTTTGTAATGACAATAGCGGTCGCTTTGGTTACCGCATTTTCAAACTTTTTCGTTTCCAGTATTCGTAACCACATTCCAAATAGCGTACGTATCATTGTGCAAATGGCGATCATCGCCTCGTTGGTTATCGTGGTCGACGAAGTGTTGCGCGCTTATTTCTACGATATTTCTAAGCAGCTATCGGTGTTTGTCGGCCTTATCATTACTAACTGTATTGTAATGGGACGCGCAGAAGCCTACGCAATGAAATCAGCGCCAATCCCGTCTTTTATTGATGGTATTGCGAACGGCTTGGGATATGGTTTTGTTCTGCTAACCGTGGGCTTTTTCCGTGAACTATTGGGCTCGGGCAAACTCTTCGGCATGGAAGTATTACCATTGGCGAAAAACGGTGGCTGGTATGAACCAAACGGTTTGATGCTCCTCGCGCCATCGGCCTTCTTCCTTATCGGTTTCCTTATCTGGGTTATCCGTAGTTTAAAACCAGAGCAAGTAGAAGCGAAGGAGTAAAGCAACCATGGAACATTATATTAGCCTATTGGTTAAATCGATATTTTTAGAAAATATGGCGCTGTCCTTCTTTTTGGGGATGTGTACTTTCCTAGCGGTATCAAAGAAAGTGAAAACGGCTTTCGGTTTAGGCGTTGCGGTTACCGTTGTGTTGACACTCGCCGTGCCAATGAATGAGTTGGTGTACAACCATGTACTGAAAGAAAATGCGTTGATTCAAGGTGTAGATTTAAGCTTTCTAAACTTCATTACCTTTATAGGTGTTATCGCCGCTTTAGTACAGATTTTAGAAATGATCTTAGATCGCTTCTTCCCACCATTGTATAACGCACTGGGTATCTTCCTACCGTTGATTACAGTGAACTGTGCAATATTCGGTGGTGTATCTTTCATGGTGCAGCGTGATTACAACTTTGCAGAATCCGTCGTTTATGGCTTTGGTTCTGGGGTTGGTTGGATGCTGGCGATTGTCGCGTTAGCCGGTATTCGCGAGAAGATGAAGTACTCTGATGTGCCTCCTGGGCTACGTGGTTTAGGGATTACCTTTATCACCGTTGGCCTAATGGCGTTAGGATTCATGTCTTTCTCTGGTGTTCAACTGTAAGTCGGGTAAACCGCAACAATAAAGGATTCGTCAATGGAGATTATTCTTCTTGGTGTCGGAATGTTTACTCTGATTGTACTGGTACTAGTGCTAGTGATTTTATTCGCTAAATCTAAATTGGTACCGACAGGTGACATTACGATTTCGATCAATGGAGACGATGACAAATCTATCGTTTCCTCGCCGGGTAGCAAATTACTCAGTGTCCTAGCTGGCTCTGGTGTATTTGTATCGTCAGCGTGTGGTGGTGGTGGCTCTTGCGGTCAGTGCCGCGTAAAAATAAAATCAGGCGGTGGGGACATTCTTCCTACTGAGCTTGATCATATCTCTAAGGGTGAAGCCCGCGAAGGTGAGCGTTTAGCTTGTCAGGTCGCAGTGAAAACCGATATGGATATCGAACTACCGGAAGAGATTTTCGGAGTGAAGAAGTGGGAATGTAGCGTTATATCTAATGATAACAAAGCAACATTCATTAAAGAGCTTAAACTTCAAATCCCTGATGGAGAGTCGGTTCCATTCCGTGCAGGTGGATATATTCAGATTGAAGCGCCAGCACACCACATCAAGTATGCAGATTTTGATGTGCCGGATGAGTATCGCGGCGATTGGGATAAATTTAATTTGTTCCGTTACGACTCAAAAGTGGACGAAGAGATCATTCGTGCTTATTCAATGGCGAACTATCCGGAAGAGGAAGGCATTATCATGCTTAACGTCCGTATCGCGACGCCTCCGCCGAATAATCCGAACGTCCCTGCAGGTCAAATGTCTTCTTATATTTGGTCATTGAAAGATGGTGACAAGTGTACTATTTCTGGCCCATTTGGTGAGTTTTTCGCTAAAGATACGGATGCAGAGATGGTCTTTGTTGGTGGCGGTGCGGGTATGGCACCGATGCGTTCTCATATTTTCGATCAGCTGAAGCGTTTGAATACCAATCGTAAAATGTCGTTCTGGTATGGTGCGCGTTCTAAGCGTGAAATGTTCTATGTGGAAGATTTCGATGGCTTACAATCCGAGAATGATAACTTCATTTGGCATTGCGCTTTGTCGGATCCTATGCCCGAAGATAACTGGGATGGCCACACAGGCTTTATTCATAACGTATTGTATGACAACTACTTGCGCGATCATGATGCGCCAGAAGACTGTGAATACTACATGTGCGGTCCACCGATGATGAATGCAGCTGTGATCGGGATGCTAAAAGATTTGGGCGTAGAAGACGAAAACATCTTATTGGATGACTTCGGCGGTTAATCGCTGTGTTGAACTCGGTTTCAAATAGAGTGTACAAGCATTTAGCGTAAAAACGTTTAGCGTATAAATCTACGGACAACAACTGTGTATCAAATGGCTGGCCTAAGTGGCCAGCCATTTTTTATGCGCCGATGATGCGTGTGAGAAGCTAACGTAAATAAATATTTGGGTTATTAGGAACATTGATTGGGACTTGTGGTGATAAGATTAGATAAAATAATTCGGTTCTGTGGGGCGGTTTTCCTTAGCGTATTATTGCTGGGGTGTAGTGAGCCACAACAAACTCAAGTGTCACTGCAAGGTGCCACAATGGGGACTTACTATTCAATCAAGTTAGTTGAGCAAGACCACACGCTTAACGCCAAAGAGATCCAAAAGGGAATTGATGTTCGGCTAGAACGTATTAATGATCTAATGTCCACATATCGTCCAGACTCCGAGTTGAGTCGATTTAATCAATATCGCCAAGAGAACCCTTATTCGGTATCGTCAGCCACCGCGACGGTTGTGCGAGAAGCACTAAGATTATCTAAACTCAGTGCAGGCGCGTATGATGTGACCGTGGGACCTTCGGTGAACTTGTGGAGTTTTGGCCCAGAAAATCGGCCTGATACCATTCCGAACGCGCAAAGCATCGCCCAACGCAAGGCCCAGGTCGGTTATAACAAGCTGCACGTATTGGGCGGCAATCAATTACAAAAAGACGTACCCGGTCTGTATGTCGATTTGTCTTCGATAGCCAAAGGCTATGGTGTTGACGATATCGCCCATTATTTACAAAGTGAATGGCATATCAAAAACTTTATGGTCGATATTGGTGGTGAAATCAAAGCGCAGGGCCATAATCGTCTAGGGCAGCCATGGCGGATCGCCATAGAGAAACCCGTTGCGGGCCAAAGGAGTGTTCAGGAAGTTTTAGCGGTTAAAAATAAAGCGATTGCGACTTCAGGTGACTATCGAAATTATTTCGAGCAACAAGGGAAACGCTTTTCTCATTTGATTGATCCGAGAACTGGTCGGCCGATTACAAATCGTGTTGTATCGGTGACGGTACTGGATGATAATTGCATGACGGCAGATGGCTATGCCACAATGTTTTCTATCTTGGGTGAGCAGGAGTCTATCGCTTTGGCTGATCAAGAGCAGATCCCAGTGATGTTGATCGTAAAAACCGATCAGGGCTTTAAAGAGTATCGCTCTGAAGCCTTTCAGCGTTATGTACAGAGTAATAAATGAGGTAACAATGACGACTTTTTTGATCACTTTTGGCATCTTTCTACTGGTTATCGCGGCGATGGCAGTAGGTTATATGTTCCAGCGTAAGCCGGTGAAAGGCAGTTGTGGCGGTTTAGGAGCCGTTGGTATTGATAAGGTTTGTAATTGTCCAGAGCCTTGCGACGCGCGTAAAAAGCGTGAAGCGAGAGAGGCGGCTAGGGCAGAAAAGTTAGCTAAGTGGGATAACGAGCGCATCTTGTAGTGAACTGAGTTTCTTGAAAACTTTGTTTCTTTAACACGTTAGCGGCATGTGTTTCCAGCCTAGTTGTGCTCCTAACCTAGCTGTGTTCCTAACCTAATAGGTTACCAATAGCTAGATTACCAATAGCGTTATGGTCCACAGCCTAATCGTGACACAGCTGGTTTCGCCCATGGTGTTTGGCTTCATATAGCCAATGGTCTGCAGCTTTAATTTGTTGTTCCAAGCTACCTTGAACTTGTGATACGCCAATACTAATCGTGCAGCGAATAATGTCACCATTGCTTGGAGTGTCGCACTGTTCAATCTCGCAACGCATCTTCTCCAATCGCGCCTTAAACGAATCAAAGCTGCCTTGATGGACGATACAGAATTCTTCTCCACCAAATCGAACGCAGATTTCGTTTGGGAGAGAGTCTTTGATGAGCTTGGATATTTTGACTAATACCGCATCTCCTCCATCATGCCCGTACGTGTCATTCACTTTCTTAAAAAAGTCGATATCAATCATGGCCACGCAGCGATCGTCTTGTTGGCCAGTTTGATGTCTGAATAGGTAACGTCGGTTCCACATCCCAGTCAGAGAGTCTTGGTTAGCTAATTTATAAAGCTCATCGGTTGCTTCTTTCATATTAAGCATGTGATGAATTCGACAGTAAAACTCTTCTTGGTTAAAGGGTTTATGGAGGAAGTCGTTAGCGCCTGCTTTTAGAAATTGGGCAGTTAAGGTTCGATCTTCGCTTGCCGACAGGCCTAAAATAGCGAGTTGGCTTTGATCGTGGATGTGACGCATTTCTTTTATCATCTCAACCCCGTTCTTGTTCGGCATATCATAATCTGTGATGACGAAACTGATGTTAGGGTTCTCAGAAAGTTTTTCTAGCGCATCTTGGCCGTCTACCGCTTCAATTGATTCTATGTATTCATCATTCAACAGCTGAACAATCGTGGCGCGTATGCTTCGTGAATCATCTACCACGAGTGCTCGATGATTCACATTAGACATCAATCGCTTAACGAAGGGGTTTAAATAAGATACGGAGGTAATACTGTCCTTCAAAATGTACTCAAGTACGCCTTTTGATAGGAAGTGGTCACGAATTTCAGGATTAAAGTAGGACGTCATTACGACGACTTTTATATTGTTGTCCAAGACTAAGTCAATGACTTCACCGTTTGCACCATCGGGTAAGCAGTAATCGAGTACCGCACAGAAAAAATCAGTACTTTTCTGCAACACTTCGTTTGTCTCGGCAACTGAGCCAGCAGGTATAACCTCGCAGTCCAAGGATTGAAGTTCTTGTGAAATTAAGCTTCGTAACGACTTACTGTCTTCCACCAGTAAAATTTTGTTATTCAAATTACTAACCTGTTGAGAAGTTAATTGCGTTAAAAATGTTGAATGAAAAATTGCGATATCATCATTTTCCAATTAAGTGTTTAGCTCATATGCTTACAGATAAGGCGACTGTGGCCTTTTAGTATTACTTAACCACTTGTTGAGTAATAACTTTCTGAGCTGGTGTTGCTTAAATACTTCTTCAAATAAGGTATAGCAGAGTCTAGTTAAATTCGTTGTGCATTTTCTTTTAAATTTGACACGGGTATACTGGTTATTTATACAGTTCCATTAAAGGTCGGTTGTGGAGAATAAACCAAGAAAAATCATTCATATTGATATGGATTGCTTTTACGCCGCCGTTGAAATGCGTGATAACCCTGATTACCGTAACCGTCCACTGGCCGTTGGAGGGCGTGAAAATCAGCGTGGTGTGCTGAGTACTTGTAACTATGAGGCACGAAAATTTGGTATTCGCAGTGCTATGCCTACAGGCCAAGCGATGAAGCTATGCCCCAAGCTTTTGGTTGTCCCCGGTCGAATGGACGTATATCGACAAATTTCTCAGCACATACGCAGTATTTTTTCGCGCTATACCCAGCGAATAGAACCACTTTCGTTAGATGAAGCCTTCTTAGACGTTACCGACAGTGAACATTGTCAAGGTTCGGCAACCTTGATTGCCGAGGCTATACGTCGTGATATCTGGCATGAGCTAAACCTGACCGCGTCAGCTGGCGTGGCACCCATTAAGTTTTTGGCAAAGGTTGCGAGCGATTTAAATAAACCTAACGGCCAGTATGTGGTGACTCCTGCCCAAGTGCAGTCTGTAATTGATGGCTTAACATTAAATAAAATCCCCGGAGTGGGGAAAGTTGGCTTAGAAAAACTCAACAAAGCGGGCTATTTTACCTGCCTCGATATTAGAACGGGTGATTATCGGACTATTTTACAGCAATTTGGCCGGCTAGGCAGTTCGCTGTGGAAACGCAGTCAAGGTATCGATAATCGTGAAGTCGTAGTCGAGCGCCAACGTAAATCGGTGGGCGTAGAGCGCACTTTCACACAAAATATTTTCAGCTATCAAGAGTGCTGGCAAGTGATTGAATCAAAGCTGTTCCCTGAATTAGAGCGCAGGTTGGCTAAGGTCGAAAAAGACATCGTCAAGCAGGGGATTAAAATGAAGTTTGCGGATTTCACTCTTACCACGATTGAGCACGGCCAAGCTCAATTAGAGCTGGAAGACTTTAAGACTCTCCTGAGGGATATCCTGAAGCGGCAGCAAGGGCGAGAAATCCGGCTTATGGGGTTAACAGTGATGCTGAAGCCCGATGCTAAGCAGAAGCAACTGAGCTTTTTTGATTGAAGCGCCAGTGGTATACAGCTCTAAATTGTTTAGGGGTCAATGAACTATACGCTTTAAAAGCAGCATTGAATGAGCGCGTGGAGTTGAAACTACTCTTTTCAGCAATAATCGGAATGGGTGTCGAAGTACTTGCTAATAGCTTTTGCGCTTTGCTTATTCGGATATGCCGATAGAAGTCGGTGAAGTTGGTGTCCAATTCTTTTTTTAGCCACCTTTTTAATGTCGATTCACTCATATTTAGAGCCACGGCACATTCCGCTAAAGAGCGCACTTTCTCACCGCTCATATAGGCGACTAGCTCGGATAATTTAGCACTTGGGTAAGTCATGTCGCCATGTTCAGCTTGGTAATTGTCGTGACTAAGAGAACTCAGCAGATTGAGTACCGCGGTAACCCTCTCAATTGGCGCCAGTTTTTTCATCGTTAACAGTGTTTGAATATAGTGATCGTTCGTGTGTGAGACTTCCAAATCAAGAGAGATCGGTTGCTTTAGCGTTTTTAGCCAACGGGTGAGCGGTTGAAATTCAGGTATCGTTAGATCTAGTAACTCTCGCCCAAACAAAACCACAACGATGTCTTCAGCTACGTATTTACTGTCCCATGTGTGCGGAACAAAAGGTGGAATCAAAACCAGCTCATTTGATGAGACTTCTTCCACGGAATCACCAATGTAACGCTTGCCGTTACAATTTTTCAGCATTATCAGCTCATAGCTGTCGTGAGCGTGAAATTCAAATATAGGAGAGCGGTGTTTTAAATGGTGGACTTGGATTGAGCGATTTGGGGAGAAACGGGTTAGTTTTATGTTCATCACTGCTCTGAAACGTCTTAATGTTGAGCTGAAGGTGCTAAAATTAGCATATTGACTTGTTATTGTTAAGTCGAAGGGAATGAGTACTGTTCATTCCTTCTATCACTTATATAACAAGGCACTAGCAATGATCCCGAATCTGTTAAATATCGTTTTCGACTTAGATGGCACCATAATAAACAACGGCGAACCACTGTGTGAGAGGAAAGTTCACGAAATAAAGGATTTATCAGCCAAGTCTAATCTACTCTTTGCTTCTGCTAGGCCCGTTAGAGATATGCTTCCTTTGATTCCAGAACCGCTTAGAAGCTCCACGTTTATTGGCTGTAACGGGGGGCAGGCGTGGAAGCAAGGTGAACTTATTTTCTCCGATAGGTTTGATAAACATGATGTGTTGCAGGTGATTCTTTATCTCCAGTCTAGGCTTGTACCTTACATACTTGATGGAGATTGGGGCTATTCATTGTCCCCACGTACACACCCGTTTCATGAGTATATACAGACGTTATCCAATGATTTGAAATCTGAAGACGAGATAATGTCACTTGGAGTGACAAAGGTGTTGGTTCTCGATATGTCTATAAAACAAGAAGTTGAAGCGCTACTTAAGTCTTCTCATTTGCAATTTAGTGTGCACCCTCATAGCAGTGAAAACATGTTTGATTTGACGCCGAACGATACGAATAAAGCTAAAGCACTTTCGAAGCTTGACGTAGACTTTAACCGCACGGTAGCAGTGGGGAACGATCATAATGATTTTAGTATGCTGGATAGTTCTCGCGTGGCCGTTTTTGTTGAAGGGAGGAGTGTTTATAGGAATGCAGATCACCTTTGTTCATTCGATGAAGTGATCCCTTTGGTGCGTGACATTCTTGGCTCGAAGTAGAGGTGTGATTTTGTATAGAGATAACAATATAGAAAGGTAACGTGCTCGAGACCATTACAATAAAAAAGCCGACGATGAGTCGGCTTTTTAGTCAATACTCGTAGTAAATTATGCTTTGCGAGGGATGTTCGCGAGTAGTGCGACCATTTGTTCCCAGTAAAGCGCAACAGTGTCGATTTTCACTTTTTCATCTGGAGAGTGAGGGAACTTGATCGTTGGGCCGAAAGACACCATGTCCATGTTCGGGTACGGTTCTTTGAATAGACCACACTCAAGACCTGCGTGAATAACCATGATGTTTGGTTTGTGACCGTAGATGCCTTCGTACATGTCACGGAAAATCACCATGATCTCAGAATCTGGATCCGGCTTCCAACCCGGGTAAGCGCCACTAAATTCAATGTTTGCGCCTGCCAGATCTGCCACTGAACGTAGCATGCTCTCTACTTGCTCTTTACCAGAATCGATCAGTGAACGAACTAAGCACAAGATAGTCACTTTGTTTGCATCTGTCGTGATCACGCCAACGTTTAGAGAAGTCTCTACCACGCCTTCAATGTCGTCGCTCATGCGAATCACACCATTCGGACATGCGTTCAGTGTAGCGATCAGTTTTTTCTGGTCGTCTGCTGCGATGATTTCTGGCTGGCCATCAACGGCTTCGTTGAAAGTAACAAGGTTAGTTTCAATACTGCCTAGCTCGCTGCGTAGCATTTCAGTGAAGTGAGTGTATAGCGCATCTAGCTTGTTTAGGTTTTCTTCTGGTAGTGCGACAGTGATAAAGCCTTCACGTGGGATAGCATTACGTAGGCTACCACCACGGAATTCAACTAGGCGTAGATTTAGCTCTTCTGCGTGGCCTGCTAGGAAGCGAGCCAGCAACTTATTTGCGTTGCCACGGCCAGTGTTGATATCACAACCAGAGTGACCGCCTTTTAGGCCTTTAAGGGTAAGCTGGCGAGCAACGTAACCCATTGGTAGCGCTTCGCGAGTGATGTCGAATGTGATAGCGCCATCGACGCCGCCCGCACAACCCATGTACACTTCGCCTTCTTGCTCTGAATCTGTGTTCAGCAAGATGTCACCTTCTAGCCAACCTGGCTGAAGGTTGAACGCACCTGTCATGCCTGCTTCTTCGTCGATAGTCAGCAGCACTTGAAGTGGACCGTGTTGAATGTCGTCAGCGGCAAGAACTGCCAAGCAAGACGCCATGCCCATGCCGTTGTCTGCGCCTAACGTGGTGCCTTGCGCTGTTACCCATTCGCCGTCAATGTAAGGACGAATCGGGTCTGTGACGAAATCGTGCGCCGTATCTTCATTCTTCTGCGGCACCATATCGATATGGGCTTGCAGTACTACGCTTTTGCGATCTTCCATACCAGGGGTTGCTGGCTTTTTGATGAATACGTTACCTACGTCATCGCGACGAACATCTAGATTCTGCTCTTTCGCCCAACCTACGATGTAGCTAGCTAACGCTTCTTCGTGCTTTGATGGGTGAGGAATGGAACAAATCTTGTCGAAGAATTGCCACACAGGGCGAGGCGATAGGTTACTAATTTCAGAATGATCTTGAGACACGGATAGCTCCTTTCAGTATTTTTGCCACACTTTTGTTTTATTTCGACTCAGTCTTTATCCGCATAAAAACGGAGGAAGGGACGGCCGATTTATCGGGCAAGGATAACATAACGATAACAGGGAGTGGGAAATCCTTTGGAAGGCTACTCTGGCCAGCCTGTAGTGCCTTATGTACGGATACGATGACAGTTTAGCTTTAACTCTTGTCTGCACCGTAAAAATCTCACTTTTCACATAATTTCTAAAACTTGCTCGCATGGAATTTGCGCGGGACAATGCCGCTTGAGGTTACTTGGGTATAAACTTATAATCCCGACCCAAACGATTACGCAATCGTTTTTATTCTATGCTGCGAGAGCCTCTATGTTAGAAAAGTTATTTAAACTGAGTGAATATGGAACCAATGCCCGAACGGAAGTTGTCGCCGGATTGACCACTTTTTTGACCATGGCGTACATTATCTTTGTGAACCCCGCGATACTATCATCGACAGGGATGGATCACGGAGCAGTGTTTGTGGCAACGTGTCTGGCCGCCGCCATTGGCTGTTTCATCATGGGCTTTGTGGCTAACTTCCCTATCGCACAGGCGCCGGGGATGGGGTTGAATGCCTTTTTCACTTACTCAGTTGTACTGGGCATGGGCTATACATGGCAAGTGGCACTAGCTGCTGTGTTTATGTCGGGCTGCCTGTTTATTCTGCTTAGCTTGTTTAAAATACGCGAGCTGATCATTGATTCTATCCCTATGTCTTTGCGGACGGGGATTTCTGCTGGTATCGGTCTGTTTCTGGCGTTCATCGCCTTAAAAAACGCAGGAATTATTGCCGCTAACCCAGCCACCTTTGTCACGTTAGGTGATATTACCTCGATGCCATCTCTTCTTGCTTGCGTCGGTTTTTTTCTGACAATAGCCTTGGTATATAGAGGTGTGGCGGGCGCCGTGATGATTGGTATTCTCGCGGTAACAGCGTTAGGCATAGTGTTTGGCGGTGTGCAATGGCAAGGGGTGATGTCGATGCCTCCGAGTATCGCACCAACCTTTCTAGCTTTGGATTTTTCTGGTTTGTTCCAAGTTGGAATGATTTCGGTGGTTTTCGCGTTTTTGTTTGTTGATTTGTTCGATACGGCTGGCACCTTAGTCGGCGTGGCGAGCAAAGCGGGGCTGATGAAAGAAGACGGCAAGATCCCGCGTTTAAACAAAGCACTATTAGCTGACTCCACCGCTACGTCAATTGGTGCCTTATTGGGGACATCCAATACGACTTCATACGTCGAGAGTATCTCAGGCGTTGCCGCGGGTGGGCGTACTGGCCTCACTGCGGTTGTCGTTGGTATTTTATTTTTGCTGGCTTTATTCTTCTCGCCTTTGGCGGGCATGATTCCAGCGTACGCGACATCGGGCGCGTTATTTTATGTCGCGATATTGATGATGTCTGGGCTGGTGGGGGTCGATTGGCGAGATCTGACGGAAGCCGCTCCAGTAGTGGTTACATGTTTACTCATGCCACTCACTTTCTCTATTGCAGAAGGCATCTCTTTTGGCTTTATTTCATACGCCGCGATTAAAGTGCTTAGCGGTAAGGGACGGGAAGTGTCGCTTAGCGTGTATATTATGGCAGCGATATTTGTGGTGAAATACGCCGTAGGTTAACGAATTCAACAAGGTAGATTAGGTTTAACATGAGCAATAAATTCATTATTACTTGGGAAATGATGCACGGCTACTGTCGTCAATTGGCAGAACAACAAATGCCAGCAGAACAATGGAAAGGTATTTTGGGCGTGAGTCGTGGCGGCTTGGTTCCTGCGGCTATCTTGGCTCGCGAGCTGGGCATTCGTTACGTTGATACCGTGTGTATCTCAAGCTATGACCACGATCATCAACGTGACATGACGGTACTAAAAGCGCCGGAGCACGATGGTGAAGGGTATTTAATTATCGATGATTTGGTCGACAGTGGTGATACCGCGAGAAAAATTCGTGAAATGTATCCAAAAGCTAAACTGATTACAGTCTGTGCGAAACCGGCAGGGCAAAACTTAGTGGATGAGTATATCGTCGACATCGCGCAAGATACTTGGATTGAGCAACCTTGGGATATGGCACTGTCGTTTGTAGAGCCAATTAATCGCAAAAGAAAATAACTGAGTTATTCAGTAAGATCCCGTAAAATGGCCCAATCTAGGGCCATTTTTTTGGTTGGTCGATAGGGATTAACTTTCTCTATGCTCAGTCATGCTAGGGTAAAGTGGCCCACAATATAAACACCAAGCAGAGTGATCACTTTGCCAATCTTGAATTAGGATGGGGTATGCCGCAATCATCGAGTAAAAACTTATCTGAGGTCTTATTTGATAAGCATAAACAAGCTAAAGAAACCTCGGCTTTGACTCAATACTTACCCAGCAGTCAAAAGGTTCTGGAAGAGAAGAACGCAGAGCATCCTAGTGCTTGGTATCGCAACTTA
Organism: Vibrio profundum; assembly: GCF_050337555.1. NCBI lineage: Bacteria > Pseudomonadati > Pseudomonadota > Gammaproteobacteria > Vibrionales > Vibrionaceae > Vibrio > Vibrio profundum. The sequence continues at coordinate 77,649 of NZ_JAKJTA010000007.1, read as the reverse complement.
CGTCGCCTTCAATGGATTTGGCAGGGGATTGATCCTATCGAGCAAGAAGGCGTATTGGCTCGTATCGCTTCCTCGCCGCATTCTCGAACGGAGGATGCTTGGCTAGATACTGTCATGGGGTATCGCAGTGGCAACTGGGCATATGAGTGGAGCAAGCTTGGTATGACTTACCAAAAACGCGCCAACTCATTGGCAGGCGAAGAGGCCGCTAACTCGTTATTTTCAGCCTCGTTATGTTTTAGTATTGCCGGGTACCCTCACCTTAAAAATGACTCCTTATCACGTCAGGCACAAGTGCTAGCAAACACCGCATACTCTGAAGCGGCCAAACAAACGAAATACGTGATCAAGCAAATTGAAGTGCCGTACAAAAATAAAAAAATCATCGCCAATTTACACCTCAGTAAAACAGATAAACCCCAACCAGTGGTGATTGTGAGCGCAGGGCTCGACAGTTTACAAACCGATATGTGGCGACTGTTTCGCGATCATTTGGCCAAAAGAGACATTGCAATGCTAACTGTCGATATGCCTTCAGTCGGCCACAGCCACCATTGGCCACTGACTGAAGACAGTTCATGTTTGCATCAGGCGGTACTGGCTGAATTGCCGAAAGTTCCTTGGGTGGATCATTTCAAAGTGGGTTTACTTGGCTTTCGTTTCGCGGGGAATGCGATGGTTCGACTGTCGTTTTTGGAGCAAGATAAACTGAAAGGGTGTGTCTCAATTGGCGCGCCTATCCATGATGTTTTGTCATCACCTGCGAAGGTTAGCAATATGTCGAAAATGCACCTTGACGTGCTGGCCTCTCGGCTAGGAAAGTCGGCGGTGGATTTACAAAGTTTGTCTGGCCAGTTGATGGCGTGGTCATTGAAAGTACAAGGCTTTTTAACCAGTAGAAAAACTAAAGTGCCGATTATGGCGATGAGTTTAGAAAATGATCCGATTTCTCCACATTCAGATAACCGACTGGCTGCGATGTTTAGCGAGTATGGGCAATCGAAAAAGATCAGTAGCAAAACCCTTACACAAGGATATGAGCTATCCCTCGATTTAGCGATAAAGTGGCTTGAAAATGAGCTATTTAGGTGACATTTTCAGCTTTATAGTTAAGCATGTTAATAGCACACCCTAAACATCCTATGTAACGATTAACACTCCATTAGTGCAGTAAATGGAATAAACGCACCAGGATCGTTCGTTCTTAGGGTGTCACATTGCGCCGTCCCTGACACGCTAAACGGAGAGTTACTATGTCTGATGTCATCAAGCACCCCACTCACTATCGTCTAATGTCAGCCTTAAAAGCGATTGGGCCTTATTTTCGAGAGCTTCAATCCAGTGAAGGGCATTACTTATTCGATTGTTTGTCGTTTTGTATTGATGAGAAAAAGCTTCCAGAAGAGAGGGAGTTTTGGGGCTGGTGGCTTGAATTGGACAAGGTCGATGGGGGCTTCGCCGCGAAGTATTATGTCGGTATGTATGATGACGTTGGTGATTGGAAGGCTAAGAAAGTTCCTAAAAAAGTAGTTGTTGAAGTGCAGCGCACTCAAAAAGATTTCCATAAAAAGTTACTTGATACCCTCCAGCGCAGTTTTAATCTCCAAGTCCATATCCATGAAGAATCCGTCGAGTTTGTGTAAATCACTCGCAGGCCAGTATTTGTCCCCACTTTCTGCTGAAAGAACACACTCGAAAGGCTAACAGGCCGAAGTGATTCGAACAAAAAGGTGCGTAATCGCGCCTTTTTTTCTTGTGAATTTGACGTTTGATTGTTAAAACATTTGTTCGTTCTGATTTCAGTATTGATAGACGGTGACATGAAAGATAAGCAGGCAGAGGGTACAAATCGCGCATCGCAAACGGTGGTGGTGAAGTTGGGCACAAGTGTGCTTACTGGAGGTACATTAGCGTTAGAGCGCTCACATATGGTGGAACTTGTCCGCCAATGCGCGGAGTTGAAGCGACAGGGGCACGCGGTAGTGGTTGTCTCTTCAGGCGCGATGGCGGCGGGCCGTGAGCATCTTGGTTACCCAGAACTACCCAACAATATGTCGAGTAAACAGTTGTTGGCAGCGGTGGGGCAGAGCCAGCTGATTCAGGTCTGGGAGTCTTTGTTTGCTATCTACGGGCTTAAAATTGGCCAAATGTTGCTAACGCGTGCGGATTTAGAAGACAGAGAAAGGTTTCTAAATGCACGTGATACGATCAATGCTTTACTTGAACACAATATCATCCCAGTAGTGAACGAAAATGATGCCGTTGCGACCAGCGAAATCAAAGTTGGGGACAACGATAACTTATGCGCCTTAGTCGGCATTCTCTGCAGCGCAGACAAGCTACTTCTGCTCACCGACCAAGTCGGATTGTTCACGGCAGACCCTCGTCAAGATCCTGATGCTGAATTAATCAAAGAAGTTCGCACCATAGATGCAACTCTACGCAAAATCGCTGGAGGCAGCGGCACCACCTTGGGTACTGGTGGCATGGCGACCAAGTTACAAGCGGCCGATATTGCTCGGCGTGCGGGAACGGAAGTGATCATTGCCTCTGGCAGCGCCCCCAACGTGATTATAGATTCCGTCTCCGATACACCTCATGGCACTCGCTTTTTACCTTTGGCTGATGCACTAGAAAATCGCAAAAAATGGATATTAGCTGGGCCAGCGGCTCAGGGGGATGTCGTGATTGATGATGGCGCGGTGCGAGCGGTGTTGGAAACAGGCAGTAGTTTGCTGGCCAAAGGTGTCGTGAAGGTGGAGGGGCAGTTTGCCCGCGGTGATGTCATTCAAGTCATCAATTCTCAAGGGCAATTAATTGGCCGTGGGCTTAGCCGTTATACCAGTCAAGATATGACCCGGATTTTAGGCAAACACAGCAAGGACATCGTCACGGTGCTGGGCTACCAATATGGGGTAGAAGTGATTCACCGTGATGATTTTGTTTTGATTCAAGATTAAAAGGATAGAGTGTGCAGTTAACGAGTATTGGCCAAGCGGGTAAAGATGCCGCATTTCATTTGGCAACCACGTCGAGTGAACAAAAAAATAACGCTCTTTCGATCATCGCGGATCAATTAGAGGTTAATGAAGGCGCAATTTTGGCGGCCAATGGCAAGGATATTCAGCTGGCCAAAGAGGCGGGGCTTAATGACGCGTTGCTCGACCGTTTAATGTTGAATACACAACGTTTGCAGGCGATCGCTCAGGACGTCAGAAATGTCATCAATCTACCTGATCCTGTTGGTAGTGAGGAGGGCGGCAAAGTCTTGGATAACGGTATGTACCTTACTCGCCGTCGTGTGCCATTGGGTGTGGTGGGGGTGATTTATGAAGCTCGCCCTAATGTGACGATAGATATCGCCTCACTTTGCTTAAAAACAGGTAACGCAAGTATTCTACGCGGTGGCAAAGAGACATACTTTTCTAATATGGAATTGGTGAAAGTGATCCAAACCGCGTTGAAGCTAGCGAACCTTCCTCCAGCATCAGTGCAATACCTAGAACAGCCGGGAAGAGAATCGGTTACTGATCTACTCAAAATGGATCAGTATGTTGATATGATTATCCCTCGCGGTGGCGCAGGGTTACATAAAATGTGCAAAGAAAACAGCACGATTCCTGTTATTATTGGCGGCTTTGGTATTAGCCATATGTTTGTCGACGACAGTGCCGATCTTGATAGAGCACTCTTGGTTGTCGATAATGCGAAGACGCAACGCCCATCAGCCTGCAATGCCTTGGATACATTATTGGTACACCAATCGGTCGCTGAGGTATTTTTAGGTAAGCTAGCGGTTCACTTAGGTGATAGTGTGACTTTAGTCGCTGATTCTACCGCCCAGTCTCATTTAGTGAATGCACATAAGGTGAGAGCGGCGGAAGAAGGCGATTTTGATACCGAATGGCTTAGCGCTACATTGGGTGTTAAAGTGGTCGCCGATGTCGACGAAGCGATTACGCATATGCGAACGCACAACGCCAGTCACTCTGACGCAATTCTAACTAACCGGTTAGATAACGCGGAGCGTTTTATTAACTCGGTGGACTCGGCGGCCGTTTATGTTAATGCGTCGACTCGCTTCACCGATGGCGCTCAGTTTGGCCTTGGCGCTGAAGTGGCGGTATCGACGCAAAAGTTGCATGCTCGTGGCCCGATGGGATTAGAAGAGCTAACCAGCTATAAGTGGGTAGGGAAAGCGGATTATTTATCCCGCAGCTAATTTTATTCACTTGTGATGCTCGGAGTTCGACTTTCTATCTGGGACTGGGTAGTGCTCGCAAGGCTAGACAGTCATGCGACCGAGAACGTTTACGCGACTAAAAAGCCGAGTATGAGAGTTTGTTCTCCATTTTCGTTTAAATTTATCAATACTGCCAATGCTGTATAACAGGGGTAGGAGATATTATGCATTGTCCTTTTTGCTCTGAGCATGACACAAAAGTTATTGATTCTCGCTTGGTGGCGGACGGCCATCAAGTTCGCAGACGCCGTCAGTGTTTAGCCTGTAGTGAGCGCTTCACCACGTTTGAAAGCGCTGAATTGGTTATGCCTAAAGTGATTAAATCCAATGGCAACCGTGAACCATTTAATGAAGACAAAATGATCGGTGGTTTTCAGCGTGCGCTTGAAAAGCGCCCCGTGAGTGCTGATGCGATTGAATTAGCGATCAGTGTGATAAAGTCTCAGCTGCGAGCCACTGGAGAGCGTGAAATTGACAGCGCTATGGTTGGCAATCTGGTCATGGACCAGTTGAAAGAGCTGGATAAGGTTGCCTATATTCGTTTTGCATCCGTTTACCGAAGCTTCGAAGATATTCGAGAGTTCGGTGAAGAGATTGCGAAACTCGAAGATTAAATGTGATTTACTGAAATTCATGTATACACCAACAGATTATAAATTGATGCTGCAAGCTATTGAAATGGCGAAAAGTGGCATGTTTACGACGGCACCTAACCCAAATGTCGGCTGTGTGATTGCGCACGACGAAACCGTTGTCGGCGCGGGTTGTCATATGCGAGCGGGCGAGCCGCACGCAGAAGTTCACGCGTTACAGCAAGCTGGCGTGCGCGCACAGGGCGCGACCGCATACGTCACATTGGAGCCATGCGCTCATTATGGCCGAACTCCACCATGTTCGGAGGCGTTAATTCGCGCTGGTGTCAGCAAAGTGATATGCGCAATGGAAGACCCGAACCCGAAAGTTGCGGGTCGAGGAGTCAAAATGCTCCGTGATGCGGGCATCGACGTTCAGGTTGGCCTGATGCAGCAGGAAGCAGAATCTCTCAATCGTGGCTTCATCAAATTGATGCGCACCGGCCTGCCGTTTGTGCAATTGAAAATGGCGGCAAGTTTAGACGGGCAAACTGCCCTGTCGAACGGTCAGAGTCAGTGGATTACTTCTAAGGAATCTCGCCGAGACGTACAAGCGTATCGCAGCAAAGCTTGCGCTATTTTATCGACCAGCCAAACAGTGTTGGATGATGATGCATCTTTGGCGGTACGTTGGGACGAGCTACCTGAACACATTCAAGATAAGTACCCTCAATCGAAGTTGCGCCAACCTTTGCGACTGATCCTCGATCGTCAGCAACGCCTACGACCAGAATTAAAGTTGTTTAAAACTGGCGGGGATGTCTTGGTCGTTGATCAGCAAGCTGATGGCCTGCAAGTGCCCTATAATTCAGCGGGACTGCTCGATTTACAAGCCACATTTGAGCAAGTCTCAAAAAGTCATCATATTAACCATATTTGGGTGGAAGGAGGAGCAACATTAGCTCGCTCTCTTATTCAAGAAGGTTTAATAGATGAGGTTATATTGTACCTCGCACCCAAAATCATGGGCAGTGATGGGCGAGGGTTATTTGGCGCACTTGGCTTAGAAGACATGCAAGATGTGCTTGAGTTAGACATCTTAGATGTTCGACGTATTGGCCCCGATCTTCGGGTGACCGCGACTTTTCGTCGCCAATCATAAAACGAAATAGAATTATGTTTACTGGAATAGTTGAAGCCGTAGGAACCTTGACGGCATTGGAAACAAAAGGCAGCGATATGTGCGTAACCGTTGAAAGCGGTTCACTGGATATGTCGGATGTTAAACTGGGTGATAGCATTGCAACGAATGGCGTGTGCTTGACCGTAATAGAGAAACGCGACAACGCTTACCGAGCCGATCTTTCGCTGGAGACATTGAATAAGACTGCGTTTATCGATTATCAAGTTGGTGATCAGGTGAACTTGGAGAAAGCGATGTTGCCGACGACTCGATTTGGTGGCCATATTGTTTCTGGGCATGTGGATGGTATCGGTCAGATCACTCAACGCCAGCAAGTTGGCCGCTCTATCGAATTTTGGGTGGAAATTCCAGTAAGCATTTCTAAGTACATTGCAGAAAAAGGTTCGGTAACTGTTGATGGCATTAGCCTCACCGTGAATGCACTTGCAAAGAACGCATTTAAATTAACCATAGTACCGCATACCTCAAGTGAGACCACGATTGAGTCGTTTCAAATCGGACATAAGGTGAATGTAGAAGTCGACGTATTAGCGCGGTATATGGAACGTTTACTGCGTGGAGAGTCGGAAGAGCAGAAACCAGAATCTCGACTGACGATGGAATTTCTGCAGCAGAATGGTTTCGCCTAATTTTTCTCTGAAAGTGACTCAATTCGGCGATGAGTATTCATGAAAACGGGCTCATCGGTAGTAAAGTTATCAAGATTATAATAATTAAGTCGTAGGACAATAGAATGACAACCAGTACCCCACAAGAGATTATTGAAGATATCCGCCAAGGTAAAATGGTCATCCTAATGGATGATGAAGATCGTGAAAATGAAGGCGACTTGATTATGGCCGCCGAGCACGTAACGGCCGAGGCGATTAACTTTATGGCGACTCATGGTCGCGGCTTGATCTGCTTAACTATGACGAAAGAGCGCTGTGAGAATTTAGGCCTGCCGCCTATGGTTCAAGACAATAATGCTCAATATACCACCAATTTCACAGTGTCGATTGAAGCCTCTAAAGGTGTAACGACCGGCATCTCTGCTTCTGATCGCGCAGTAACGGTGCAAGCTGCGGTAGCCAAAGGTGCCAAAGCGGCAGATTTGGTTCAACCGGGTCACATCTTTCCACTTGCCGCTCAAGAAGGTGGCGTACTAACTCGCGCAGGTCACACTGAAGCGGGCTGCGATTTAGCGCGTTTAGCTGGGCTGGAGCCAGCCTCTGTTATTGTAGAAATCCTCAATGACGATGGCACGATGGCACGCCGTCCTGATTTAGAAGTGTTTGCGCAGAAGCACGGTATCAAACTAGGCACTATCGCCGACTTGATTGAATATCGTAACAACACTGAGACCACGATTGAGCGCGTGGCTAAGTGCCACTTACCGACTGAATTCGGTCAATTTGAACTGCACACATACCGCGATATCATTGACAATCAAGTGCACTATGCCTTAACCAAAGGCGAAATCAACGCAGAGAACGTGCCAGTTGTTCGAGTCCATCTACAAGATACTTTCACTGATTTACTCCGCAGTGATCGCAGTGCTGAGCGCAGTTGGTCACTCGATCAGGCGATGACACGTATCGGGAAGGACGGGGGCGTTTTAGTTATTCTGGGTAATGAAGAGTCCCCAGAGCTGCTGATGCACCGTGTGAAGGTGTTTGAAATGCAAGATAATGGCGAAGCGCCAACCCTTGCGAAAAAGCAAGGGACGTCACGCCGCGTGGGGATCGGTTCGCAGATTTTGGCTGATCTCGGCGTTACTGACATGAAACTTCTCTCCTCAAGCGATAAGAAATACCATGCGTTAGGTGGTTTTGGTTTGAATGTGGTTGAATATATCTGCGAATAATTACGATAACCGCCGGACCAATTTCTCAAGCAAATATACTAATTCTCATTAGATATTAGTCACAGTTTTGTGCTAGAATCCGGCGATTCTCACTTGATGAACATAGTTAAAGGAAAACATATGAAAGTGATCGAGGGTGGCTTCCCAGCACCAAATGCAAAAATTGCTATTGTTATTTCTCGTTTCAACAGCTTTATTAACGAAAGTCTTCTTTCTGGTGCAATCGATACTTTAAAGCGTCATGGTCAGGTTAGCGATGACAACATTGTTGTTGTTCGTTGTCCCGGAGCAATTGAACTGCCGTTAGTTGCGCAGCGCGTAGCGAAAACTGGTAAGTATGATGCGATTGTCTCTCTTGGCACAGTTATCCGTGGTGGTACACCACACTTTGACTATGTTTGTAGCGAGTGTAACAAAGGCTTGGCACAAGTGTCGTTGGAATACAGTCTTCCAGTGGCGTTTGGTGTCTTAACCGTTGAGACCATTGATCAGGCAATTGAGCGCGCAGGAACCAAGGCTGGAAATAAAGGTGCAGAGGCAGCACTAAGCGCACTTGAAATGATTAATGTTCTCGCAGAAATAGATTCCTAATGGGGGGCAGTGTGAAACCAGCCGCGCGTCGTAATGCACGTCAATTTGCTTTACAAGCAATTTACTCTTGGCAAATCACCAAAGAAAATGTTGCTAAAGTTGAAGAACAATTTTTATCTGGGGGCAAGTATGATGAAGAAGAGAATCATGCAGCTGAGCCAGCGTTATCGGCACCAGAAACCGATGTTAACTACTTTAGAGACTTATTGACTGGCGTCGTGCTGAGTCACACTGAGCTCGATAGTAAGCTAAGACCTTATCTATCTCGACCAATGCAAGATCTAGATATGATGGAACTTGCGCTGTTGCGTCTCGCTATGTACGAAATGACACGCCGTGATGACGTTCCTTACAAAGTGGTTATCAATGAAGCAATCGAGCTTGCGAAAGTCTTTGCTGCAGAAGATAGTCATAAGTTTGTGAATGGGGTGCTTGATAAAGCCGCCCCTCACGTGAGAAAGAAGTAAGCTTCTCTCCAGAAAGGTCAGCATACGCTGGCCTTTTTCTTTTCCAGTAACCTGTAACGACAAAGCATATTCCCCATGCCGAACGAATTTAATCTCATCGATCGCTATTTCCGTGATAAGCAGCCACAGCGAAAAGATGTGTTGCTTGCGATTGGCGATGACTGCGCGCTACTTCAGCCTCCCGAACACGCTTCTATTGCCGTCAGCACTGACACCTTAGTGGCAGGCACTCATTTTTTGCCAGAAGCGAACCCTGCTTGGTTGGCGCACAAAGCATTAGCGTCCAATATTAGTGACTTGGTTGCGATGGGTGCCACTCCTGCTTGGGTGTCGCTGGCGTTAACGATCCCAGATATTGATGAACCTTGGTTACACGAATTTAGTCAGGCTTTTTTCAAGTTAGCGGACTATTTTGGTGTGCAGCTGGTGGGTGGAGATACGACGAAAGGCCCTTTGAGTATTAGCATTACCGTGCAAGGTTTTGTTGATGCAAACCGCGCGTTACGTCGGGATGCGGCAAAAGTCGGGGATTGGGTTTATGTCACAGGAGACTTGGGTGACAGCAAAGCAGGCCTTGATGTCATCTTGCAGCCGCAGCTGCGCGATAAGCCTTTTGCGACTGAACTAGAACAACGTCACTACTTTTCGACACCAAGAGTGCTGGCGGGGCAGGCATTACTTAATCTTGCTAATGCGGCCATTGATATCTCAGACGGTTTAATTGCTGATCTTTCCCACATTCTTAAGCGTTCAGGGGTAGGGGCATCCATTGATGTCGGAACTCTACCTATCTCTAAAGAGCTGCTGTCGTTTGTGGGGGATTTGACCACCGCAAAACAATACGCGTTAACCAGCGGTGAAGAATACGAATTGTGTTTTACGGTTCCAGAAGCCAATAAAGGCAGCTTAAAAAGTGCCCTCGCGCATACTGGTACTAAGGTGACCTGTATCGGCCAGATTCGATCTGGCGACAAACTTGATCTGCATAATCGAGACCAGCCTTTAGACTGGCAGCTTGCAGGTTTTGACCATTTTGAGGATAAATGATGACTGATCCAAAAGCGAAATTATCGTTGAAAAACCCATGGCATCTGCTAGCAACTGGCTTTGGTAGTGGCTTATCACCGATTGTACCTGGGACTATGGGCACAGTAGCCTCGATTCCATTTTATTTATTGTTAGTACAATTGCCTGCCAGCGTATATTACGTGGCGGTTGTATTGTCGTGTTTGGTCGGTATTAAGATTTGCCAAGTGACCTCCGACGATATGGGTGTGCACGATCACGGCTCGATTGTATGGGATGAATTTGCAGGTTTCTGGATCACTATGTTGGTCGTGCCATACCTCAACCTAAATATTTGGGATTGGCACTGGATAGTTGCAGGTTTTGTATTGTTCCGTTTCTTTGACATGGTTAAGCCGTGGCCGATCAGCTGGCTAGATAAGAAAGTAGGCGGCGGGTTTGGCATCATGGTTGATGATGTACTCGCAGGTATCATGGCTTTGATTGCCCTAGTAGTACTTGGCAATTACTGTGGCTGGATATAGGTTAATTTAAAGTGTCGCCCAGTGCTATTCTGGGCGACATTTCTACGACGCTCTCTCACGCTAGCCTTCTTCAAATGAAGAACGGATAACGCCGTTATTTTAATTTATCTAGATCCGCTTCTATTTCTGCAATCTTGCAAGTGACGACTTTTTCTAAGTGCTTCAAGTCAGCAAGTATTTTACTTTTCACGTCCACTTCAGCCAGTTTTTCCGGCTTGGTTAGCGTATTCAGCTCATCGATGACTATCAGTAAGCTTCGGCTGATCTCGGTGACTTCTTTGTATTGATGGCTGCCGCGATCAACCAGAACATTTTTCACTTGCCGTGGGTATTTAAACTTAACACTTTTAGCGAATAACTCGCCTTTTTGTTTTTGAAAATAGATCTTGAGTACGTCTTTGTGCGCTTCTTGACGAAGCGAATAGCGTTCAATTTGTTTCGGGTCTTGAATACCAAGGCCCGTAAGATTGGGAAACATGGCTTATCTCTCCAGATACAATGCGATACGAGGGCGCACAAAGAACAAGCACCCTAATCGATAGTAGGCTGAGGTGGGAGATGTTGCCAGAATTCAGGGGGAGTTAGTTGGTCGAGTAGTCGGAGAACGTATGTTTCAGAAAAAGACAATCTAGCTTATTTTCGGGTACAAGAAGGCGGAAAAATAAATTATGAAGATTATTCTTTGTGCCTTTTTTGAGCTTCAGTGAGGCTATCTAGGCAAGCTTGGTAGGCTTCATTATAATGAAAAAAAACTTGAAAAACACTTTGGTTTTCTAGTCCGTTTATTAAAGCAAATCGTTGTATTTTTTTGGAAAGGACGAATGCACACAAAATACAATTATGCTCGGATATCCACTCTATGAATTCATTGCTGGCTTCCCAAGAATCAGATGAAGCCATCTCCCAGTGTCGACCATCAACTAAGTAAACCCAAGGAACAGCTCCCCCGCCTAGGGATGATAGAATGATTTCTTTCACTTCCTCAGCCCAAACTTGACAGGCTTCTTTGTTGGTTGAACCTGTTACTTTGGCATGTAGCATCTGCTTCTCAACACGTAAAGCCCACTCACCATGAATATTTCGCTGTACCATCACGTATATCTTCTTTCTCATGGAATTTAACCCTCAGACTCAGTATAGCTGATGCGAGTCTGTATATACGTGACGGCGTACTTTTTCAATTTTTCTATTAGAGTAAATTGTATACGACTTGCCCTGATAATATGTTGAGCGAGATGGCTTAGAGTCAGGTCTATTTAGTGTCGCTAGTATATGAAGCGGCTGCGATATAATAAAGCACCTATTTGCGACTCAATTTTTCAATATTACTCGCTATCCTTTCTTGAAGAACTTGCTTTTGTACCTCATCCAGTTGAGTGCCTTGATCGCTGGTGATAATAAATAAATCTTCAGCGCGCTCCCCAATGGTGGTGATTTTGGCGGCATGGAGGATTATCCCCAGCTCTGCAAACGTTGCCCCAACGGTCGCGAGCATGCCCGGTGAATCCAAGGCGACAAACTCCATTAGTGTACGTTTCTTACTCTTGGTCGGTAAGAAATCGACTTGAGTAGAGACTTTAAAGTGTTGTAACTGTCTAGGCGTTCTTCGTAGCTTGAGCTTGGATTGCCAGCCGAGCTTGAGAGCTTGGGTGAGCTGTTTGATAAGAGTCGGGTGGGTGTGATTCGGAATGGCTTGGCTGTGGCGATCGAGTACCATAAAGGTATCCAACACGTAGCCATTTTTGCTGGTTAATACCTGTGCATCGTGGACGCTGAAGTTTCTGCGGTCAAGTTCAGCAACAATGGTGGCAAACAGAGCTTCTTGATCCTGACAGTAAACAAAAACTTCTGTGCCACCTCGCGTAGCCTTTTGGCTGACCAAAATTAAGGGTTCGCTATGATCTTGGTGCTCAATTAAATGGCTGCCATGCCAAGCAATTTGTTTATGTGTGTGGCGTAGGAAATAATCGGCTTTGAAGCGTTGCCATAAATCGTGGATTTGCTGAGTGGTAAAGCCTTTTTTACGCAGCAGTGCAGAAGCGAGCTGCTGGTTGTGGCGAATTCTGTCTCGCACATCAACTGGGTTTTCTAATCCACGCCTTAGTGCTCTCTGGGTAGAGTGGAATAGCTCAGCGAGTAGGGTGCGTTTCCAACTGTTCCAAAGCTCTGGGTTGGTTGCACAAATGTCGGCGACGGTTAAGCACACTAGGTAGTCTAAATACTCTTCGTCGCGTACTTGCTTAGCAAATTCGGTGATCACCTCTGGATCGTAAATATCTCGGCGCTGGGCGGTAATGGACATTAATAAATGGTTTTTGACCAGCCATGAGACCAATTTAGATTCTGGCTTTGATAGACCGTGATCAATACAAAACTGATAAGCTTCTATTGCGCCGATCTCAGAGTGATCGCCACCACGGCCTTTGCCGATATCGTGGAAGATGGCCGCCAGTATTAACAATTCCTTCTTTTGAATTCTTGGGAAAACATCACAACATATTGGGTGTTTGTTGCTGTTCTCAGGAGAACTAAATGTATGGATGTGTTTTAGTAGGCGGATACTGTGCTCATCGACCGTGTAGACATGGAAAAGATCGAATTGCATTTGTCCGACGATTTGGCTCCATTGCGGAAAGTATGCTGCGAGCACGCCTAGTTTGTGCATCAGGCTGAAGGCTTTAGTGAGGCAGTTTGGATGACGGGCAAGGCTCATGAACTTTTCTCGAGCCTCAGGGATCGTATGCAAAAACTTGTTTAACCTGCGCCTCGCGGTGCGCAATTGGCGCATGGTTGATGGCGCGACGCCTTCAATCGTGGAGTCGTTGGCAATATGGATAAACATATCCAATATAGTTTCTGGGCGCGCTTGGAATAGAGCGGGCTTTCTTGCTTCAATAAGGGGCCCGCGACGTTGAAAATCGTCGCTGAGTTTTACCGCTTCCAATTCCACACCATTGTTTAAAATGGCTTGGTCAAAGATTTTTAGCAACATTTTATTGAGTTCAGCTACGCGACGCAAAGTGCGGTAGAACTCTTTCATCATTTTTTCTACCGCTCGATTCCCCTCACCAGTAAAACCTAAATGTTCAGCGACTTGAGCCTGATGAGCGAAGGTGAGTCGATTATCGTAGCGTTTAAGTTCGATATGTAGTGCAAAGCGTATACGCCAGAGAAAAGTTTGGCACTCGACTAGCTCGCGATATTCTGCGTCGGTTAAAAAGCCAAACCGGCTCATCTCGAGTAGTGAAGTGGCGCCAAAGTGACGCCGAGCAATCCAACTTAGGGTGTGGATATCACGCAATCCACCTGGAGTTGACTTAACATCCGGTTCTAAGTTGTATGTGGTGTCATGGTAGCGTGCATGTCGCTGTTTTTGCTCTTTGACCTTAGCTTGATAAAAATCTTCACTTGGCCAAAAAGATTGCGACAGAATGTGTTCTTTCAAGCGAATAAACGTGTCGTTGCAGCCCACTAAAAAACGCGATTCTTGTAAGTTGGTTGCCACGGTAAGGTCGTCTCGTCCAATTGTGGCACACTCTTCTACCGTGCGGACCGCATGACCAATATCTAGCCGTAAATCCCATAGAAACGTTAATAGTTCACTGACTTTTTCTTCTTCATCCGTTGCCAGTGCGTTTTTAGAGACCACTAGAATATCCACATCCGATAGGGGATGAAGTTCACCGCGCCCATATCCTCCGACTGCAACCAAGGCGAGGTTATTGAGCTCTGAGAAGCCAAAATGGTGCCACAGGCGACATAGCAAGCGGTCGATGTAATCCGAGCGACTTTGCACGAGCTCTACTACTGAGTGATGAGAGAGAAACTGCTGCTTTTGCTGGGCGCTAAATTCGGCCAATTCCTCTTTAATGCTAAGAGTGGACATTGCATGAGGCAGTTCAGCGGATTGAGAGTGTGCTGGCATAATGACTGATCAATTGAAGAAGCGATAAAAACAATGTATCAGAAACAGTTCGAGAAAAAAAACACCCCGTGGTGTGGGGTGTTTTTTGCAGGTAAGGCGTGAGCTACTGAGATTAGTATCAGACTAGTTGTGTAATTCTCGTGCGATGGTCTCTTCGCCGCGTAAAGTGAGAATTTCAACGCCAGTCGCGGTGACAAGTAAAGTGTGTTCCCACTGCGCTGAGTTTTTGTTGTCACCAGTATAAACCGTCCAGCTATCTTGATCGTCTAGGCGACAGCCAAATTTGCCAGCGTTGATCATTGGCTCGATGGTAAAGGTCATGCCTTCACGTAAGATAGTGGAGTCGTTGTTTTTGTAATGCACCACTTGTGGATCTTCATGAAACTGACTGCCAATGCCGTGGCCGCAGTAATCTTTCACAATCGAGAACTTAGCGCGTGGGTTATTTTTATTGTTGGTCTTGATGTACTTTTCGATTGTGGTGCCAATCTCGCCTAGCTTTACGCCGGGTTTCACCTTTTTAATCGCTAAATACAGGCTTTCTTGAGCAACCATGCATAGACGTTTGTTCGCTGGTAGAACTTCACCGACAAAGAACATTTTTGATGTATCGCCATGGAAGCCATCTTTGATGACCGTGATGTCGATATTGATGATGTCCCCATCTCGTAAAACGGCAGGTCGTGAAACCGATCCACATTGGCTATCTTCCGTTGCCGGAATACCATGGCAAACCACGTGGTTGATCGACGTACAAATTGATTTCGGAAAACCGTGATAGTTGAGAGGCGCAGGGATCGCGTCTTGAACTTCAGTAATGTGCTTGTGGCATATTTGGTCGAGTTCTTCGGTCGTTACACCAGGTTGCACATGCGGTGCGATCATTTCTAGAACTTCGGCAGCCAACTTGCCAGCAATCCGCATTTTTTCAATTTCTTCATCAGTTTTAATGTGTATAGACATCGAGGTTCCAACTGTTTTTGAGGTGGGGTTGTGCTAATAAGAATTATTCTAACAGGAAGAATTCGGAAAGTGTATGAAATCAGTCTGACTGCTAGTGTTCGATAGCGTTACTCATTTTGCTACCTGAAGTGGGCTGAACGCTTCTTTACCATGGGAGTGACAGCAACTTTTACTAGCCAAAATGCCTAGAAATATGGTATAAAGCGCGCCGGAACAGTGCTCAGTGTTCTCTACTTATTAGCGAAGCTGTGCACGTCCTTAAACTTTATCTTTAAATCACACACGTTCCGACACATGTTCCGGGGTGCTTCAGCTAACAAGTTAGCTAGGGGTCGGATTCATGGGGAATGTGGAGGCCTAACCCCATAGAGGATTTTAAAATGGCAACTGTATCAATGCGCGATATGCTTAAAGCTGGTGTTCACTTCGGTCACCAAACTCGTTACTGGAACCCAAAAATGAAGCCATTCATCTTTGGTGCTCGTAACAAAGTTCATATCATCAACCTAGAACAAACTGTACCTATGTTCAACGAAGCTCTTAACGAGCTAGCTAAAGTTGGCGAGAAAAAAGGTAAAGTTCTTTTCGTTGGTACTAAACGCGCTGCATCTGAAGCTGTTAAAGAAGCTGCTATTGCAAGCAACCAGTTCTACGTAAACAACCGCTGGTTAGGTGGTATGCTTACGAACTACAAAACTGTTCGTCAATCTATCAAGCGTCTAAAAGACCTAGAAGCGCAAGCTCAAGATGGTACTTTCGACAAGCTAACTAAGAAAGAAGCTCTAATGCGTACCCGTGAAATGGAGAAGCTAGAGAAATCTCTTGGTGGTATCAAGGATATGGGTGGTCTTCCAGACGCTCTATTCGTTATCGATGCTGATCACGAGCACATTGCAGTTAAAGAAGCTAACAACCTAGGCATCCCAGTTTACGCTGTTGTAGATACTAACTCTAACCCAGACGGTATCGACTTCATCATCCCAGGTAACGATGATGCAATCCGTGCGGTACAACTGTACCTAAACGCGGCCGGTCAAGCTGTAACTGAAGGCCGTAACAAAGACGTTGCTGAAGTTGCTGAAAAAGACGGTTTCGTAGAAGAAGCTGAATAATAGCGGCTCTGCCCAACTTGGTGATGCAAACTCATTTTTGATGTGCACACCAAGTTATAGTTAGCATTAGGGGCCCATATATTGGCCCCTGATTTTTACCAAATCCAGAATCAACTGAGGAATAGAGAATGGCTGTAACTGCTGCTCTAGTTAAAGAACTGCGCGACCGTACTGGCGCAGGTATGATGGACTGTAAGAAAGCGCTGAACGAAACGAACGGCGACGTTGAACTTGCAATCGAAAACATGCGTAAATCAGGTGCTGCTAAAGCTGCAAAGAAAGCAGGTAACGTAGCGGCTGAAGGCACTATCATCATCAAAGAAGAAAACGGCGTTGCTGCTCTTCTTGAAGTGAACTGCCAAACTGACTTTGTTGCTAAAGATGCTAACTTCCTTGCGTTTGCAAACGAAGTTGCACAAGATGCACTTGCTTCTAAAGCGACTGCTGAAGAACTACAAGCGAAATTCGAAGAAACTCGTATCGCTCTAGTAACTAAAATCGGCGAAAACGTAGCTATCCGTCGCGTACAGTACGTTGAAGGCACTGCTATTGCTTCTTACCGTCACGGTGAGAAAATCGGCGTTGTTGTTGCGGGTGAAGGCGATGCTGAAACTCTTAAGCACGTTGCTATGCACGTTGCTGCTTCTCGTCCAGATTACGTTAACCCAGAAGATGTACCTGCAGACGTAGTTGAAAAAGAGAAAGCCGTTCAAGTTGAAATCGCTATGAACGAAGGCAAGCCAGCTGAAATCGCTGAAAAAATGGTTGTTGGCCGCATGAAGAAATTCACCGGCGAAGTTTCTCTAACAGGTCAAGCGTTCGTAATGGAACCTAAGAAAACTGTTGGCGAAATCCTAAAAGAGCGTTCTGCTTCTGTTTCTACGTTCGTTCGCCTTGAAGTAGGTGAAGGTATCGAGAAAGGCGCAGAAATGAGCTTTGCTGAAGAAGTAGCACTAGCGCAAAAAGGTTAATCCTAGCGACTAAGTGTTAACTGTTAAGACCGTGGCCATGGCTACGGTCTTTTTGTGAATAAATGCCGTACTTTAGAGCGCAGAAGATAGCAGTGACCATTTGGCTTTGATAGATAACATCAAGCACCAAATGATGACGGTTAATCCACGACTCAAACTTTTGTAAGGAAAAGTCCATGACAACGAACCCTAAACCTGAATATCAACGTATCCTGTTAAAATTAAGCGGTGAAGCATTACAAGGCGCAGAAGGTTTTGGTATCGATCCGACTATTCTTGACCGCATGGCTCAAGAGGTCAAAGAGCTGGTCGAGCTAGGCGTTCAAGTGGGCGTTGTGATTGGTGGCGGTAACCTGTTTCGAGGTGCAGGCTTAGCAGAAGCTGGTATGAATCGAGTTGTTGGTGATCATATGGGTATGCTTGCTACCGTGATGAATGGTCTAGCAATGCGTGATGCACTGCACCGTGCATATGTGAATGCGCGCGTGATGTCTGCGATTCCGTTGAAGGGCGTATGTGATGATTACAACTGGGCAGATGCGATCAGCCAGTTGCGCCAAGGTCGAGTAGTTATTTTTTCAGCCGGTACAGGCAACCCATTCTTTACGACCGATTCTGCTGCGTGTCTACGCGGTATTGAAATTGAAGCGGATATCGTGTTGAAGGCGACTAAAGTTGATGGCGTATTTACCGCAGATCCAGTAGCCAACCCAGAAGCGGAGTTGTATGATAAGCTGTCTTATCAAAGTGTTTTAGAACAAGAATTGAAAGTGATGGATTTAGCCGCGTTTACGCTAGCTCGCGATCACAAAATGCCAATTCGCGTTTTCAATATGAATAAACCAGGCGCATTACGTCGTGTAGTTATGGGTGAAGTGGAAGGGACGCTGATCAGCGATTCCGAGTCAGTCTCAACGAAATGAGATACACAAGCAGCCTGAATATCAGGCTGTTGCCCTTGTATACAATCAATTTTCTTTAAGTCAGAACCCAAATTATTAAGGTGAGATCGTGATTGACGAAATCAAAGTAGATGCGCAAGAGCGCATGGACAAAAGCGTAGAAGCATTGAAAGGCAGCCTGTCAAAAATTCGTACAGGCCGTGCACACCCTAGCTTGCTGTCAGGTATTTCTGTTGAGTACTATGGCGCCGCGACACCATTGAACCAAGTAGCAAACGTTATTGCAGAAGATGCGCGTACTCTTGCGATCACTGTCTTTGACAAAGAGCTAGCACCAAAAGTAGAAAAAGCGATCATGCAGTCTGATTTGGGTCTGAACCCAATGTCTGCTGGCACAGTAATCCGTGTACCGCTTCCTCCTCTTACTGAAGAGCGTCGTAAAAACTTGGTGAAAATCGTACGTGGTGAAGCTGAAGGTGGCCGTGTTGCTATCCGTAACATCCGTCGTGACGCGAACGGCGACCTTAAAGCGCTATTAAAAGATAAAGAAATTTCTGAAGATGAAGACCACAAAGCGCAGGACGAAATCCAGAAGTTAACTGATATCGCAGTGAAGAAAGTTGATGAAGTTCTAGCTGTGAAAGAAAAAGAGTTGATGGAAGTTTAAATATTTATATAAACTCCTGTCAAAATCTAAAACAACGCTGTGCTGAAGTGACGTCACAGCGTTGTTTTATTGATGCCCCAATATCCGCTGGTAGTCCTTAATCCATATGCAAAATTCACAACTTCCCCCTGAAGCCTTACCGAAACACATTGCGATTATTATGGATGGCAATGGTCGATGGGCAAAAGCTCAGGGTAAACCGCGCGTCTTTGGCCATAAAAATGGCGTGTCAGCTGTGCGAAAAACAATTTCGACGGCCGCCAAGCTAGGAGTGCAAGCGATCACTTTGTTTGCGTTTAGCAGTGAGAACTGGCGTCGACCGGAGAAAGAAGTGGGATTGTTGATGGAGCTGTTTATTGCCGCTTTATCGACGGAAGTCACTAAGCTGCATCGCAATAATTTGCGTCTGTGTGTGGTAGGTGACCTATCACGTTTTAGTCAGCGCCTGCAAAAGAAAATTTCCCAAGCCGAAGAGATGACGGCTAGCAATACTGGTATGGTGGTGAACGTTGCCGCGAACTACGGTGGTCGCTGGGATATAACACAGGCGGCTCGACAGCTTGCAGTACAGGTAGAAAACGGCCAGTTAAAAGCGCAGGACATAACCGAAGAACGTATCGCAAGTCAGCTCATGATGTCAGATTTGCCCGATGTTGACCTGTTGATTCGCACCAGTGGAGAGCGCAGGATTAGCAACTTTTTACTGTGGCAAGTTGCATACGCAGAAATGTATTTTACACCGACGTATTGGCCAGACTTTAATGAAGACAGCTTGGTTGAAGCTGTATCTTGGTTTGTCGATCGTGAAAGGCGGTTTGGTTGTACCGGTGAGCAAATCAAAGCGCTGATAGATAATTAATACAGGATTCAAACAGTTTGAAGCAAAGAATAATTACCGCATTGTTACTCGCCCCACTGGTTATATTGGGGATATTTCTTCTGCCATTGCCATGGTTTGCTGTTGCAATAGCCGGAGTGACTCTGATTGGTTTCTGGGAATGGACCCAGTTTGTGAACCACAAATCACGTTATCTCGCGTTGATCCCGAGCGTGCTACTGAGTGGTCTGAGTCTGTATCTGATCCCAATGGATCACGTTAGCTTAAATAGCCATTTACCCGCTTACTACTTCATATTGGCCGCTGGCGGTCTGTGGTGGATTGCTTCGAGTGTACTCGCGATTACTTACCCAAAATCTCGTCCCCTGTGGGAAGGATGCAATAGTGCTCGGCACTTGTTTGGCATCGTGACTCTATTACCCTTTTTTTGGAGTGTGTTGCTACTACGCGCCGAGGAAGTGGGCAATGACCCGTATCATGGTGCTAAATTGGTATTATTTGTCTGTTTGATAGTGTGGGCAGCAGATAGCGGCGCGTACTTCACGGGTAAAAGCTTCGGTAAACGCCGCATGGCACCTTCAGTCAGTCCGAATAAAACCATCGAAGGCTTAATTGGCGGGGTTGTCGCAGCCATTTTAGTTGCTTGCTTATCTGCGCATTGGTTTCAATTACACTTTGAAAATACCAGCACTATGGTCGTTATTACTTTATTTACGGTTGTTTTTTCAGTGTTAGGTGATTTGGTTGAAAGCATGTTCAAGCGTGTTTCAGGCATTAAAGACAGCAGCAAAATCATTCCAGGCCACGGTGGCGTACTGGATCGCATAGACAGTTTAACCGCCGCGTTTCCTATTTTTACCTTGCTGTATTTTCTGCTTTAGTGGCAGGTGAACAGATGCTTTTTCCTATGAACAAATTAGTGATGACTTATGATGCGTAAGATAACGATTTTAGGCGCGACCGGTTCAATCGGTGATAGCACGTTAAAAGTGATAGAGCACAATCGGGATAAGTATCAAGTTACCGCTTTAGTCGCGGGTAGCAATAGTGAAAAAATGCATCAGCTGTGCTGCCGCTTTCGCCCTGAATATGCGGTCATGGCTGACAAGGATGCGGCCTATCAGTTACAAGGCCTGCTTAAGCAGAGCGGGGTCGAAACACAAGTTTTAGCTGGTTCAGAGGCAGCTTGTCAGGTGGCATCATTACCCGAAGTTGATATGGTAATGGCCGCTATTGTTGGTGCTGCTGGATTGCTTCCGACTCTTGCCGCCGTTAAGGCTGGTAAACGTGTGCTCCTAGCGAATAAAGAAGCGCTTGTGATGACAGGGCAAATCTTCATGGACGCGGTGCACGCAAGTGGCGCTGAGCTTTTGCCTATCGATAGTGAGCACAATGCCATCTATCAGTGTTTTCCTGATGTTATCCAACAAAACTTAGGAAGATGCGATTTAGCCGCAAGCGGCGTTGACCACATTTTACTGACTGGTTCGGGTGGTCCACTGCGTGAAGCTGATATTGCAACGTTTTCTCAGGTAACGCCTCAGCAGGCAATTGCTCACCCTAACTGGTCGATGGGGCCGAAGATATCTGTCGACTCCGCAACCATGATGAATAAAGGGTTGGAGTACATTGAAGCTAAATGGCTGTTCAACACTCAACCAGAACAGTTAAAAGTACTGATTCACCCCCAATCGGTTATTCATTCCATGGTTCAGTATCAAGATGGCTCGGTGATTGCTCAATTAGGCCAACCTGATATGGCGACGCCTATAGCCTATGCAATGGCTTACCCAGAGCGGATTCAATCGGGCGTAGAGCCATTGAACTTCGCCAAAATTAGCCAACTGACCTTCGCTGAGCCAGACTACTCGCGTTACCCATGCTTGAAACTGGCGATTGATGCTTGCTACGCAGGGCAATACGCGACCACAGCCTTAAATGCGGCCAATGAAATTACGGTGGCCGCGTTCCTCAAAGAGAACATTCGTTTTACCGATATTAGCGTTGTCAACGACTTGGTGCTGAATAAAATCGAAGCAATGGCCAATGTTCGTAGCTGTAGTGACTTGGAAAGCTTGTTAGAGCTAGATAGAATAGCTCGCAATTATGCAGCGGAAGCGATACGCGGGCGCACTTTATGACCGGTTTCTTATGGGATCTTATTTCTTTTATCATTGCGCTTGGTATCTTGGTCGCCGTGCATGAATTTGGTCACTTCTGGGTGGCCCGCCGCTGCGGTGTAACGGTTGAAAAGTTTTCTATAGGGTTTGGTAAGGCAATTTGGAGCCGAATTGGTAAAGATGGCACTGAATATAGTGTGTGTCTTATTCCTTTGGGTGGCTACGTTAAAATGCTGGACGGCCGTGTGGACGAAGTGCCAGAGGAACAGAAGCCGTTTGCTTTTGACCAGCAATCGTTGTGGAAACGCACCGCGATAGTGGCAGCAGGCCCCATCTTCAATTTTGTGTTTGCAGTTTTTGCATACTGGTTAGTGTTTTTAATTGGCGTGCCAACGGTGAAGCCGGTTATTGGTCAGATAACACCAGCATCGATCGCCGCTAACGCAGGTTTGCTACCTGGTATGGAACTAAAGTCCATCTCTGGCGTCCAAACGCCTGATTGGGAGTCCGTGAATATGGGATTGATTTCTCATATTGGCGATAAGTCACTGACGGTTTCAGTAGCTCCTGCAGGTGATATAGGTGTTCAAGAGCGTAAGGTGTTGAATATTAGCTCTTGGCGCTTTGACCCAGAAGCGGGCTCGGCGATGCATGCGTTAGGGATTGTTCCCTATATTCCGGAAGTATTGCCAGTTTTATCGGTAGTAAACAAGGGTGGTGCTGGCTTTGCATCTGGCTTGCAGGCTGGCGACAAACTGTTGGCAATCGATGGGCAACCAATCAACAACTGGCAGCAAGTAGTCAGCGCTATCCAAGGTAATCCGAACACCCAATTGAGCTTTTCCGTAGATAGGCAAGGTCGCACCTTGTCTATTGTTCTGACTCCTGGCGGGAAAACATTAGCGAACGGTAAACTGATTGGTTTTGCCGGCATTGTACCGACAGCACAGCCTTGGCCTGAACAATATCGAATTGATTTACAATATGGCGCATTTGCCTCAGTAGGCAAAGCACTAGATAAAACTGGTCAAGTTATTGGGTTAACGGCCAGTATGTTGAAGAAGTTAGTGGTTGGAGATGTTGGATTAAATAACTTAAGTGGACCGATTTCTATTGCCAAAGGCGCAGGTACGACTGCGGAACATGGGCTGGTTTATTTCTTAGGTTTCCTAGCGTTAATCAGTGTTAACTTAGGCATCATCAACCTTGTCCCTCTCCCTATGTTGGATGGTGGACATTTACTGTTTTTTGCAATTGAAGCCGTGATTCGTCGACCGGTCCCAGAAAAGGTACAAGAAATGGGCTACCGAGTGGGAGGCGCGATTATTTTTTCTTTAATGGCATTGGCAATTTTTAATGATTTTACACGCCTCTAGTTAGGCAGCAGCTGTATCAAGGAATAACTAGAACTAATATGGCAATGAAAAAAGTTTTGTTAGCAACATTGATTGCAACAAGTGTCTGTGCAAATGCGGCTGAACACCACAAGAGCCCAGTTCAGGCTCAAAGTAGTCTTGAAGGGTTCGTTGTAAAAGATATCAAGTTTGAAGGCTTGCAGCGTGTGACATTAGGGGCGGCATTATTGGAAATGCCGATCCGGGTGGGCGATAGAGTGAATGGCAGCGATATCGCGGATATCATTCAGTCTATGTACGCTTCAGGTAACTACGAAGATATTCAAGTGTTACGTAATAACGACGTTTTGATCGTGAAAGTGCAAGAGCGTCCAACGATTGCGAGTCTTTCTTTTTCGGGTAACAAAAGTATTAAGGATGAGCAACTCAAGAAGAACCTCGGCGCTTCAGGCGTAGCGGTGGGTGATGCACTGGATAGAACCGCATTATCTAATATTGAGAAAGGCTTAGAAGACTTTTATTACAGTGTTGGTAAATACAACGCGACGGTAAAAGCGGTGGTGACGCCATTGCCACGCAATCGCGCTGATTTAAAGTTTGTCTTCACTGAAGGCCCCTCTGCAAAAATTGAACAAATCAACCTGATCGGTAACAAGGTTTTCTCAACCAACGTGTTGCTTGCG
The DNA here is from genome assembly GCF_050337555.1 of Vibrio profundum. Lineage (NCBI taxonomy): Bacteria > Pseudomonadati > Pseudomonadota > Gammaproteobacteria > Vibrionales > Vibrionaceae > Vibrio > Vibrio profundum. The sequence continues at coordinate 53,640 of NZ_JAKJTA010000007.1, read as the reverse complement.
CATTTTAAATTGGATGCCGATGCACCATGGTGGAACTTCTTATCCGACGACAAGTACCAAAAGCAGGTGCTTGCGGGTGATTTGCAGTCGCTGAAATCTTATTATTTGGATCGTGGTTATGTAAAGTTTCAGATTGAATCGACTGAAGTCTCGATCTCGCCAGATAAAAAAGGTGTATACGTTACCTTGGTGCTTCACGAAGGGCAGCTTTATACGGTTAAGAAAATCGAGCTACGTGGCAACCTCATTGGTGAAAAGTCCAAGTTTGAGTCGATGATCCCATTTAAAGCGGGTGACACTTACAACGGTTCTAAAGTCACCAGCTTTGAAGATAGCATCAAGAAAGATCTCGGTAAGTCGGGATACGCCTACCCGAAAGTACAAACTGTGCCTCAGTTTGACGATAAGACCCACCAAGTCACCTTGGTCACGCATATCGATCCAGGCAAGCGTATGTACGTACAAGACATTCGCTTTACTGGAAATAACTCGACGAAAGATGAAGTATTACGCCGTGAAATGCGCCAAATGGAAAGCTCATGGCTCAATTCTAAGGATGTCGAAACAGGTAAGAAGCGCTTAAATCGTACCGGTTTCTTTAAGACTGTTGATGTGAAAACTGAGCGAGTACCAGGCACTCCAGACAAAGTGGACGTAGTCTATGATGTGGCTGAGGCCAACTCTGGTAGCGTAAACTTTGGTGTGGGTTATGGTACTGAATCAGGCGTTAGCTTCCAAGCAGGTTTGCAACAGTCGAACTTCTTGGGAACGGGTAATCGCGTAGGCATCACAGCGATGACCAACGATTATCAGAAGAACGTCAGCTTGAGCTATACCGACCCATACTGGAACCTTGACGGTGTCAGCATGGGCGGCAAAGTTTTCTATAACGAATTCGAAGCGTCGAATGCAGGCATCGTCGACTACACCAATAACAGTTATGGTACCAACCTGAACTGGGGCTTCCCGGTGGATGAGTTGAACCGACTTGGGCTTGGTGTGGGTTACACACGAAACGACATTGGTAACGTTCCGACTTACTTGCAAGCTGAGCAGTTTGCTAAGAGTATTGATCAATATGGCAACAGCCATCTGATTACTAATGACTATGACATTAACTTCAGTTGGACTCGTAACGCGCTAGATCGCTCTTACTTCCCAACAGCAGGTAACTATCAAAGTGCCTCGTATAAAATCACTGTACCGGGCTCAGGCGCGCAGTACTTTAAGATGCAATACGATGTTCGCCAATATATCCCTCTAACCAAAAAGCATGACTACACATTGTTGATGCGCGGTCGTTTAGGTTATGGTAACGGCTATGGTAAGACGAACGGTAACGATAACCTGTACCCATTTTATGAGAACTTCTATGCGGGTGGTTTCTCTACGTTACGTGGGTTTAGCCAAAACTCAGTCGGCCCGAAAGCGGTGTATCGCGATTACTCTGGTTCGAACAATGGTCAAGATTACGCGACTGACTCATCGGTGGGTGGTAACGCACAAGCGTTGGCCAGCTTAGAATTGATTGTACCGACTCCGTTCGCGTCCGATGAAGCTCGTAGTCAGATCCGTACCAGCTTGTTTATCGATGCGGCCAGCGTTTGGGATACCGAGTTTGATTACTCACCAAATCAAGTCGAATACGGTAACCAGTATTACTACGATTACTCCGATCCAACTGATTATCGTGCTTCTTACGGCGCTGCATTGCAGTGGATGTCTCCAATGGGACCTTTGGTTTTTGCCATTGCGAAACCTCTGAAAAAGTACGAAGGTGACGGTGAAGAGTTCTTTACATTTACTATCGGCAAAACTTTCTAATAAAGGAACATATTTTGAAAAACTTAATCAAAGCAGCGGGCCTTGGCCTAGTATTATTGAGCTCGTCTTTTTTTGCGAATGCGGCGCAAGCTGCGGAAAAAGTCGCATATGTGAACACGCCGGCTGTATTCCAAGCTTTGCCGCAACGTGAAGTCGCGATGAAGCAAATGCAGCAAGAGTTTAAAGACCGTGCTGCTGAACTGCAAAACATTAAAACTGAAGCTCAAGAAAAGATTCAGAAGCTTAAGCGTGATGGTTCTATCATGAAGCAGGCGGACGTGGAAAAACTGCGTATTGAGATTGGCCAGCTAGAATCAACTTACAAAATTAAAGGCCAAGCGTTAGAGCAAGAGTCTCAGCGTCGTGAAGGTCAAGAAAGACAGAAGCTGTTTAAAGTGATTCAAGCGGCTGTGAAAAAAGTGGCAACGAAACAAGGCTACGACATGGTTGTGGACGCGCAAGCACTTCGCTATGCAAATCCTAAGTACGATATTACCCAAGAAGTTATCAAAGAGCTGAAGTAATTTAGTTATGGTTAAATTGACGTTAGCCGAATTGGCAAAAGTGACAGGTGGTGAACTCCATGGTGATCAACAAGCAGTTGTGACCATGGTGGCGCCAATGAATAAAGCACAGGAAGGTCATGTGACTTTCTTGTCGTCGCCTAAGTATGCAAAGCATCTTGCTGAGTGTACGGCGACGCTTGTGATGGTGAAAGAAGCGCATAAGGATATGTGTAACACGAATGTGTTAGTGGTTGACGATCCTTATGTGGCCTTCGCCAAAGTAGCCCAAGCGTTAGATATTACTCCAAACCCCGCTAGCGGTATCGCGCCGTCTGCGGTGATAGATGACTCGGCTCGTTTAGGCGCGAATGTGTCTATTGGAGCCAATGCGGTGATTGAATCCGGTGTGGAGTTGGGTGATAACGCGATTGTTGGTGCTGGCTGCTTTATTGGTAAAAACACCAAGATCGGCCATCGCAGTAAACTTTGGGCTAACGTCACTATTTATCACGAAATTTCTATTGGTGATGATTGTTTAGTTCAATCTAACGCAGTGATTGGGTCGGATGGCTTTGGCTATGCGAATGAGAAAGGTGAGTGGATTAAGATCCCTCAGCTTGGTTCAGTGCTGATAGGCAATCGTGTAGAGATTGGTTCTTGTACCACCATAGATCGCGGTGCGCTGGAAGATACTATCATTGAAGATAACGTGATTCTCGATAATCAGTTGCAAGTCGCGCACAATGTAAAAATTGGCTACGGCACGGCAATGGCGGGTGGCACGATTATCGCGGGCAGCACCACCATTGGCAAATATTGTGTGATTGGTGGCGCCTCTGTGCTTAATGGGCATATTGAAATTGCAGATGGGGTGACGATCACTGGTATGGGCATGGTAATGCGCAGTATCAGTGAGAAAGGCATGTACTCATCAGGCATTCCATTGCAGTCCAATCGAGAGTGGCGCAAAATGGCGACGCGTGTTCATCGTATTGATGAAATGAATAAGCGCCTAAAAGCGGTTGAAAAGCAGCTTGATAATACTTCCGAGTCTTGATCTACGCTAATTTACAAAAGGCTCGCGAAAAGCGAGCCTTTTTCGTTTATAATGCGCGGTGTTGAGCAAATGACGTACATATTTTATATAGGAAAATGACTTTGACTACTGAAAATAAAACTATGAATATCACTGAGATACAAGAATTGTTGCCTCATAGATATCCTTTTTTGTTGATTGATCGCGTTATTGATTTCCAAGAAGAAAAATACCTAACAGCAATCAAAAACGTTTCAGTGAATGAGCCCCAGTTTACAGGTCATTTTCCTCAGTTGCCTGTTTTTCCAGGTGTGCTTATTCTAGAAGCAATGGCGCAAGCAACAGGTTTGCTGGCGTTTAAATCTTTTGGCGCTCCGTCAGAAAATGAGCTTTACTATTTTGCAAGTGTGGACGGCGCAAAGTTCCGTAAACCTGTGACTCCTGGCGATCAGCTAGTGATTGAAGTAGAGTTTGTTAAAGAGCGTCGCGGAATCGCCCAATTTAATGGAACGGCGAAAGTAGACGGTGAAGTTGTCTGTTCTGCTGTGCTGAAGTGTGCTCGCAGAGAGTTCTAATATGATTCATGAAAGTGCAAAAATTCACCCAAGCGCAGTCGTAGAAGAAGGCGCAAAGATTGGGGCGAATGTGGTTGTTGGGCCATTTACTTATATCACTGAAGATGTAGAGATTGGTGAAGGTACGGAGATCATGTCGCATGTGGTAATCAAAGGCCACACGGTGATTGGTAAGGATAACCGGATCTTCCCTCAAGCTGTGATTGGTGAAGAAAACCAAGATAAGAAATATGGCGGTGAAGAGACACGAGTGATTATCGGTGACCGCAATGTTATCCGTGAAAGTGTACAAATTCATCGCGGTACGGTACAAGATAAGACTCAAACCATTGTCGGCAACGACAATTTACTTTGTGTCAATGCCCATATCGCGCACGATGTGATTGTGGGTAATCATACGCATATTGGTAATAACTCAATTTTGGGTGGCCACGTGACGGTTGATGATTACGCGGGAGTCATGGCACTTTCTGCGATTCATCCTTTCTGCACGATTGGCGCTTACGCGTATATTGGCGGCTGCTCAGCGGTTGTACAAGATGTGCCTGCCTATGTGCTTGCGCAAGGTAACCACGCTTCACCATTTGGGCTGAACTTGGTTGGCTTGAAGCGGCATGGGTTTGAAAAGCCTGAGCTTCGAGCTCTGCAAAAAGCGTATAAAGAGTTGTACCGTTCAGGGAATACTCTTGAGATTACGCTACCTACTCTTAAAGAGATGGCGCAAGAATACCCGTCGATTCAACGTATGCTTGATGTGATTGAGAGTAGTGAACGCGGCATTATCCGCTGATCTGCCACAGGAATTAATAAAAAGATCGCTGCTTCGGTTGCGATCTTTTTGCTGTTTTTCGACAGCTAAATTAATGCTCATATCTGCCAATGGGCAACGTGAGTATTGGTTGTCAGAAGTAAGGTGAAAGCGCATGGCAAAACCACTGAGAATAGGTATCGTTGTTGGTGAACTATCCGGAGATACTCTGGGAGAAGGCCTGATCAAGGCTATCCAACAGCTGCATCCAGATGCTGAGTTTGTCGGTATTGGAGGCCCTAAGATGATGGCTCTCGGCTGCCAATCTCTGTTCAATATGGAAGAGCTCGCAGTGATGGGCTTGGTTGAAGTGTTGGGGCGTTTACCACGTTTACTTCGAGTAAAAAAAGAGCTGGTCAAATACTTTATATCTAACCCACCCGATGTTTTTATTGGTATTGATGCACCTGATTTCAATTTACGCTTAGAGCGAACTTTGAAAGATAGCGGCATTAAAACCGTGCACTATGTCAGCCCATCCGTTTGGGCATGGCGTCAGAAACGCATTTTTTCTATCCAAGCAGCCACCAACTTAGTGCTTGCTTTCTTACCCTTTGAAAAAGCCTTTTATGATAAGTTCGACGTGCCTTGTGAATTTATAGGTCACACTTTAGCCGATTCTATTCCAATGAAAACGGAGAAGGCTGCTGCTCGTATGGCGCTCAATCTTTCTCAAGATAAAAAGTGGTTGGCGGTACTGCCAGGCAGTCGTGGGAGTGAGCTGGCTATGCTGTGTGAGCCTTTTATTCAAACTTGTCAAAAGCTGCATCGCCAGTACCCAGATCTCGGCTTTGTCGTGGCTTTGGTCAATGAAAAGCGACGTCAGCAGTTTGAGCAGGCTTGGCAAGATTTAGCGCCAGAGCTTGAGTTTCAATTGGTGAATGATACAGCGCATAACGTTATTGCTGCGTCTGATGCGGTGTTACTGGCGTCGGGGACTGTCGCACTAGAGTGCATGCTGATAAAACGGCCAATGGTGGTGGGATACAAGGTAAACGCTATCACCGCATGGATCGCGAAGAAGTTGGTCAAAACCGATTATGTGTCTTTGCCTAATATTCTCGCTGAGCAAGAGCTGGTTAAAGAACTATTGTTAGAAGATTGCACCCCAGACAAGTTGTTTGAGGCAGTGAGCGAGCTGTTGGATTCGGATAATCAGGCTCTGATTGAGAAGTTTACCGAAATGCATCATTGGATTCGCAAAGGTGCCGACCAACAAGCCGCCAACGCCGTATTAAAATTGATCGACGCATAAGATGATAAAGAAAAAGACGACTCAACCTGAATTTGCCCCTTTTGAATACCCTGAGGGCATTGAGCTTATCGCGGGTATTGATGAGGTTGGGCGAGGCCCACTCGTGGGTGATGTGGTGACTGCTGCTGTGATACTCGATCCGAATCAACCAATAGTTGGTCTCACGGATTCTAAAAAGTTATCGGAAAAGAAACGCTTAGCTTTGTTTCCTGAAATAAAAGAAAAAGCACTGGCGTGGTCAATTGGCCGCTGCTCACCTCAGGAAATCGACGAGCTTAATATTTTACAGGCGACCATGGTCGCCATGCAGCGCGCTATTGCTGGACTGCATATTGCTCCTCAGTACTGCTTGATCGATGGCAATCGGGTGCCACAACTGCCAATGGATGCGGAAGCTGTCGTGAAAGGCGATTTACGTGTCGCTGAGATCAGTGCGGCCTCTATTTTGGCGAAAGTTGTGCGTGACCAAGAAATGTTAGATCTGGATAAACTTCATCCAGAATTTGGGTTTGCCAATCACAAAGGTTACCCAACCAAAGCGCACTTGGAAGCGATAGAAAAGTATGGCGTTATCGATTCATACCGAAAAAGCTTTAAGCCAGTGCAGCGCGTGTTAGCTGCTCAACAAGGTTAGCCGCTCAACAAGAAGGGTAATCGATGCAGGCGGTATAGCATTCGCTAACGCTGCAATCAGGACGGAAATATGCCAGAACCTAAATTTATCCATTTAAAAGTTCACAGTGACTATTCCATGGTGGATGGGCTTGCCAAGGTCCCGCAGTTAATCAAAGCCGTGGCTGAAATGGGCATGCCTGCCGTTGCACTGACCGATTTTAGCAACCTGTGTGGGTTGGTGAAGTTTTATGGCGCAGCGCACAATAGTGGCGTGAAGCCTATTATCGGTGCGGACTTCATGCTGCAATCTGATTTGTTTGGCGACGAGCTGACCAAGCTAACGGTACTGGCCGCTGATAATATTGGTTATAAAAACCTGACGTTGCTGATTTCTAAAGCTTATCTCCGCGGCCATGTACAGCATCTACCCGTGATCGATAGATCTTGGCTCACGGAACTCAATGAAGGCTTGATTCTCTTATCTGGAGGCAAGAGCGGTGAAGTGGGTCGTGCCTTACTGAAAGGCAATCACGCTCTGGTGCAGCAGTGTGTCGATTTTTATCAGCACCACTTTCCTGACCGTTTTTATCTGGAGTTGCAGCGTACTGGACGCCTTGACGAAGAAACCTACCTCCATTTTGCACTAGAGCTTGCTGGGCAAGCCGATTTGCCAGTCGTGGCCACTAACGACGTGGTGTTTCTCACTCAAGATCGTTTCGACGCCCACGAGATTCGGGTGGCTATCCATGATGGTTACACCATCGAAGACCCGAGAAGGCCAAAAAATTACAGTGAACAGCAATATCTGCGCAGCGAAGATGAAATGTGCCAGTTGTTCTTTGATATCCCAGAAGCGCTACAAAATAGTGTTGAAATCGCGAAACGTTGTAATGTCACAGTGCGACTCGATGAGTACTTCTTGCCTGCTTTCCCAACGGAAGGCATGAAAGAAACAGAATTTTTGGTTAAAAAATCGGAAGAGGGACTCGAAGATCGTTTAGCGTTCTTGTTCCCTAATCCTGCGGTGCGAGCTGAACGCCGCCCTGAGTATGATGATCGTTTGAAAATCGAGCTGGAAGTCATCAATAACATGGGTTTCCCCGGCTATTTCTTGATAGTCATGGAGTTTATCCAGTGGTCTAAAGATAATGATATTCCAGTCGGACCAGGACGTGGCTCCGGTGCGGGTTCTTTGGTGGCGTATGCGTTGAGCATTACCGATCTTGATCCGCTGGAATACGATTTGTTGTTCGAGCGATTTTTGAACCCTGAACGTGTCTCGATGCCCGATTTTGATGTCGATTTCTGTATGGATAAACGCGATCAAGTAATTGATCATGTTGCAGAAATGTATGGCCGTGATGCGGTATCACAGATTATTACTTTCGGCACTATGGCTGCCAAAGCTGTGATTCGAGATGTGGGGCGCGTACTCGGGCATCCATTTGGTTTTGTTGATCGACTGTCTAAATTGGTACCGCCTGATCCGGGTATGACGTTAGAAAAAGCTTTTAAAGCTGAACCTACGTTAGTTGAGCTATATGACAATGACGAAGAGGTCAAAGAGCTCATCGACATGTGTCGCATCCTAGAAGGGTGTACTCGAAACGCAGGTAAGCATGCCGGCGGCGTAGTGATATCGCCAACCACCATCACCGACTTTGCGCCAATTTATGCCGACTCTGAAGGTCATTTCCCTGTTACTCAGTTTGATAAAAACGATGTGGAAACGGCTGGCTTGGTCAAGTTCGACTTTTTGGGGCTGCGAACTCTCACGATCATTGACTGGGCTCTTGGCCTTATTAACCCTAAGCTGGAAAAAGAAGGGCGAGCGCCGATCAAGATAGAATCGATTCCTCTTGATGATGCCCGTTCATTCCAATTGTTGCAAAATTCAGAAACAACCGCGGTTTTCCAGCTTGAATCACGCGGTATGAAGGATCTGATTAAACGATTACAGCCAGACTGCTTCGAAGATATCATCGCCTTGGTAGCCTTGTTCAGACCGGGCCCCTTGCAATCGGGCATGGTAGATAACTTTATCGACCGAAAGCATGGCCGAGAAGCTGTCTCTTACCCAGATGAGAAGTGGCAGCATGAGACGTTAAAAGAAACGCTTGAACCGACTTACGGCATCATCTTGTATCAAGAACAGGTGATGCAAATTGCGCAGATTCTTGCTGGCTATACGCTTGGCGGCGCCGATATGCTGCGTCGTGCTATGGGTAAGAAAAAGCCGGAAGAAATGGCCAAGCAGCGGGCAGTGTTTGAAGAAGGAGCGATCAACAATGGCGTAGATGGCGAGTTGGCGATGAAGATCTTCGACTTGGTAGAGAAATTTGCGGGCTACGGCTTTAACAAATCTCACTCTGCGGCCTATGCACTGGTTTCCTACCAAACATTGTGGCTAAAAACGCATTACCCAGCGGAGTTTATGGCTGCGGTAATGACCGCAGATATGGACAATACTGAGAAGGTTGTCGGTTTGGTGGATGAATGCCACCGAATGAAGTTGCCAGTGCTACCACCGGACATTAACGCTGGTTTATATCGATTCAATGTCGATGAATCAGGGGCGATTGTCTATGGCATTGGCGCTATTAAGGGCGTCGGAGAAGGCCCAATTGATGTTATTTTAGAAGCACGAAATCAAGGTGGTCATTTTAAAGACTTATTCGATTTCTGCGCACGAATTGACATTAAAAAAGTCAATAAACGGGTTATTGAAAAGTTAATTCATGCGGGCGCGCTCGATAGGCTCGGCCCACACCGCGCGGCAATGATGGCATCACTAGACGATGCGGTGAAAGCGGCCAGCCAGCATCACCAAGCCGAATCCTTTGGCCAATCTGATATGTTTGGTGTATTGACTGAAGCGCCCGATGAAGTGGAGCACAAATATGCTCAGGTTGCGCCTTGGCCAGAAAAAATATGGTTAGAGGGAGAGCGAAATACGCTCGGGCTTTACCTGACAGGGCATCCAGTTAACGAGTACATTAAAGAGTTGAACCGATACACCAGTTGCCGGTTGAAAGATGCGACACCCACTAGGCGTGATCAATCCATTACAATTGCCGGTTTAGTGATTGCTGCACGGGTAATGACAACCAAGCGCGGCAGTCGTATTGGCCTCATGACATTGGACGATCGTTCCAGTCGAATGGAGGTGATGTTATTTTCGGATGCGCTAGAAAGGTATGCAGAGCTGCTAGAAAAGGATAAAATCCTCGTGGTGACGGGACAGGTCAGCTTTGATGATTTCAATGGTGGTCTTAAAATGTCCGCTCGCGAAGTTATGGACCTAGGGGATGCCCGTGAAAAATATACACGAGGTTTGTCCATATCGATAAATGAATCCCAAATTGACAGCCAGTTCTTTGAACGTTTTGGTCAAATATTAGAACCGCACAGAGCGGGTTCTGTACCTGTCAATATATATTACCAGCGGTCTGACGCAACAGCGAAAATGACGTTAGGCACTGAATGGCGAGTAACGCCAGCAGATGCGTTGCTAGATGAATTAAAACAACTACTTGGTGCAAACCAAGTGGAACTCGAATTTAACTGATTCTCGACCTATGGTTGAGTGGAAAAGGATCGATAGATGAGCCTAAACTTTCTAGAATTTGAAAAGCCAATTGCGGAACTTGAAGCAAAAATTGAAGCCCTTCGAGGTGTTTCTCGTCACGGTGGAGACGCGGCAGTTGATCTAGATAAGGAAATCGAACAACTTGAAAAGAAAAGCCTTGAACTGAAGAAGAAAATCTTTAGCGACCTAGGGGCATGGGAAACTGCGCAGCTTGCGCGTCACCCTCAGCGTCCTTACACGTTAGATTATCTAGAGCATGTCTTTACTGAGTTTGACGAGTTGGCTGGTGATCGAGCGTTTGCTGATGACAAGGCTATCGTGGGCGGTATTGCTCGCCTAGAAGGTCGCTCAGTAATGGTTATTGGTCACCAAAAAGGCCGTGAAACCAAAGAAAAAGTGAAGCGTAACTTTGGTATGCCTAAGCCTGAAGGTTACCGTAAAGCGCTGCGCCTAATGAAAATGGCAGAGCGTTTCAACATGCCAATCGTTACTTTCATCGATACGGCTGGCGCTTATCCAGGTGTTGGCGCGGAAGAGCGTGGCCAATCAGAAGCTATTGCGACTAATTTGAAAGTGATGTCAAGCCTGAAAGTGCCAGTTATCTGTAACGTGATTGGCGAAGGCGGCTCTGGTGGTGCATTGGCTATTGGTGTGGGTGATTATGTCAATATGTTGCAATACTCAACGTACTCAGTGATTTCACCTGAAGGTTGCGCCTCTATCTTATGGCGTGATTCAGAAAAAGCGCCACAAGCTGCAGAAGCAATGGGCTTAATCGCGCCACGTTTGAAAGAACTTGAGCTCATCGATGATATTATTGAAGAGCCACTAGGCGGCGCACATCGTGATTACAAACAGATGGGCGAGAACATGAAAGCGACGTTGCTTGCTCAGTTAAAAGAGCTAGATAAGTACACCAAAGAAGCGTTGCAAGAACGCCGTTACCAACGCCTAATGAGTTACGGTTACTGCTGATCCTTGAATCAACGTCTGCTCGCTTTACCGGGTAGAAGGGTATTCAAAGTAAAGAAAGGGTCGACATAGTCGGCCCTTTTTACGTATTTATATTGATGCAGCTAAAGTTAACTCGACTCTTTGTATGTGTAATGAGTCTTCAGAAGAATTGCGTTGAGAGCAGCTGAGCTGAGAGAATTCAAGGACTAAGCCGTCGCAGCGGTGACTCGATAAAGAGGGAGCAATGAAAGACTTATACAGGCTTTTTTGTGAGCAGGTAAGCCAAGTACGACGACCTAGCGGCCAATTAGTGTTGGCACTAAGTGGTGGTATGGACTCAAGAGTATTGTTGGATCTGATGGCTCGTTATCGAGTCGATGAAGGCATTTCTTGCCAAGCGGTATACGTGAATCATGGACTGAGTCCGAATGCGGTGGGGTGGGGCGAGCAATGTCAACAATGGTGTCAGGAATATGGCATTCCACTGTCCATTGAAATGCTTAACTTAGACATCTCCACCGGAGACAGCATTGAGCAAGAGGCGCGGCAAGGGCGTTACACTGCTCTGCAAGGTTACCTGTTGGAAGGTGATATCTTACTGACTGGTCAACATGGCGAAGATCAAATTGAGACACTGTTGCTGGCCCTCAAGCGGGGCAGTGGGCCGAAAGGGCTTTCTGCTATGGCGGCGTGTAAACCATTTTCGGCTGGGTATTTGTTAAGGCCATTATTAGCCTGCACCAAAGCAGACATTGAGCACTACGCGCACACTCAACAATTACAATGGGTTGAAGATGAGAGTAATCAAGACCAACGCTTTGACCGCAATTTTCTACGCCATGAAGTGACCCCAGCGTTGATACAACGTTGGCCGGGCTTTCATCAAGCAGTGCAACGCAGTGCGACCTTATGCGCTGAGCAAGAGGCTTTACTGAATGAATTACTGGCCGCCCCATTTGAACAAGCGCTACAAGCCGATTTGAGCTTGTCGGTTGCGGTGTTGGACAATTGCAGCGAACGCGCTCGCTGGCAACTACTGCGTATGTGGTTTGCGCATTTAGGTCTCTTGATGCCCAGCCAAGTTCAGCTTAAGCAGGTTTGGGAAAATGTCGCTTTAGCTCGCTCCGGTGCAAACCCAAGCGTGACTCTGACTTATGGCCAAGTACGCCGTTTTGAACAGCGACTATTCTTAGTGGCTGATTATGCCGATGTGAGTGATTGGCAGCATGAAATGGGCCCAGAGCAAGCATTGACACTGCCTGATGGGCTTGGCCAAATCGCATTGCAATCGTCGAACACTGGTCAGCTTGGTCTGACGAAAGCACAATTGGGCAAGCTACGGATTACGTTTGACCCAGAAGGACTTTCTGCGCATCCGGTAGAGAGGAAACACAGCCGTAAGCTTAAGAAGCTGTTTCAAGAATATGCGGTGCCGAGTTGGCTAAGACGCAGAACGCCGATTTTAATGTGTGGTGATCAATTGGTGGCGGTCGCCGACTTGTTTGTCGATAAAGCCTTTCAAGGGCAAGATTATCAACTGATCTGGCATCAACCAAAAACAATAAAAAATAGGAATTGAGGGCAATGAAGAAAGTCATATATGGGATCGTCGTAGCGATGGGTTTGTTGGGTAGCTCGATTGCTTTTGCTCAAGGGGATGCTGCCGCGGGTAAAGCGAAATCTATGGTGTGTTCAGCCTGTCACGGTAGTGATGGTATCGCCGCGATTCCCGGCTATCCAGATCTCAAAGGGCAAAATGAACAATACTTGATAAATGCACTGACGGCTTATAAAAATGGTCAGCGCGCGGGAGGGTATTCCAACATTATGCAAATTCAAGCCAAACTGTTATCTGAGCAAGATATCAAAAACCTCGCCGCTTACTACGCTAATCTAAAGTAATTGTGCCAATCTGAAGTATGAGCCAGTACTGAAAGCGGCCTATTGAGATTAATGATGTCTGCTTATCAAGTCTGTTCTGAGTGTGTTGAATGTTCCAATTAACTCACTGATAATGGGCTGGTTCATCAATGTGTAGGGAAAAACATGAAAAAAGTCGAAGCAATCATCAAACCTTTTAAACTTGATGACGTTAGAGAGGCACTGGCGGAAGTTGGGATCACAGGTATGACGGTCTCGGAAGTGAAAGGGTTTGGCCGTCAAAAAGGCCACACTGAACTTTATCGCGGCGCAGAGTATATGGTCGACTTCCTGCCGAAAGTGAAGTTAGAGATTGTTGTTACAAGTGACGTGCTTGATCAATGTGTCGATACTATTATTGAAACGGCGCAAACTGGAAAAATTGGTGATGGTAAGATTTTTATCACCGACATCGAACGTGTAGTACGTATCCGTACTGGCGAAGAAGACGACGACGCAATTTAAATGTAAATAGATGAGAGGAGCCCATCGCTCCTTTTTCTTTATGGGTAGAAAAACAAAGATAATTGGTATTCTGACGGCGGTATCAACGTCGATGGTGGCGGGCTATTCACTGGTGTTCGAATTGCCTAGTGCTCCCACCATATCAGTGATAGATGGCCAGCAACTGGCTAAGCATTTGATGTGTTATGAAAATGCCGCCGCGCCAGCAATTGACCGACATGGTCAATTGGAAGTGTTGGTCTGGAATATTTATAAGCAAAATCGCCCTAATTGGCAATCTGAACTTACCCAATATACTCAGAGCTCGCATCTGGTCTTGTTACAAGAAGCGAGCTTAACGCCCGAGTTTATCCACTGGATTAAGGACACAGGCTTAGTCGCTCTACACGTGGACGCTTTTAAAGCCTTTAATGTGCCAGCGGGCGTTTCGACTTTATCTCATTCCGCTCCGTTGTTTTCTTGTGCTTACACAGAAAAAGAGCCCTGGATTCGATTACCTAAATCCGGCTTATACAGTTTGTATCCTTTGTCGAATGGGCAAAAGTTAGCCGTGGTGAACCTGCATGCGATCAATTTCACTTATGGCACCAAAGACTATTTTGAGCAGATAAAAACTTTGATCGGTCGGCTACATGACCATGATGGCCCGGTAATCATCGCGGGAGATTTTAACAGCTGGAGCGCTGCTCGATTGAAATCACTGAAGAAAAACCTACATAAAATCAATGTTGAAGAAGCGCAGTTTTCCCCAGACAACCGTAAATTATTTATTAATGGGTTGCCTTTAGATCATTTGTTTTATCGAGGATTAATGCTTGAAAGTGCTGAGGCGCCAGTGACGACCGCCTCAGATCATAATCCACTCATTGTGCGTTTTCGGCTGGACAGTGATTTTTAATGTCGATTAAGTTTAGCAGCTTAATCATGGGCAACAAAAAGATAACGGGTAACAAAAAGGGCCGAATTAATCGGCCCTTTTTACGTATTTTCTTTATACACTCACTTTCGTGACGTCCACATACAGCTTAAGTTTTTGTCCCGGTTGAATATATTTCTGATTTGCCAAGTCGTTCCATTTTACGATGTCTCGACTATGGACTTTGAACTTACTCGCGATCGCGTCGATAGTATCGCCTGAGCGCACGCGATAAAAGACAGTGCGGATAATCGCGCCATCGGTGGCTTTCTTCCAGATAACCAGATGTTGGCCTAGACGTAACACATCTTTTGGCCCCATGCCATTCCACTTCGCTAGCGATGTGTACGACACTTTGTTTTCACGGGCTATCGTCCATAGGCTGTCACCTGATACGACGGTGTGAGTTAGCTTATATTGGCCACGAGATTTGTCTTGGATTTTCGCTAATCGATTGGACGCGCTGAGTGCGTAGGCCTGATCATTCCTAGTCGATGTAGGGATAAGCAAATAATGGCCAGCTCGAATGTTATTGCCAGATAAGTTGTTCGCCACACGAATAACTTTGACGGTGGTGTTGTATTTATCGGCTAACACGCCAAGTACATCACCCTGCTTCACTTTGTAGCGTATCAGCTTCATACCCTTGCCAGGGTTTTCTGCGAGTTCTTTCTTAAAGTGTGCAACAGAATCTATAGGCAGCAGTAACTGCTGTGGACCACTTGGTGCGGTCGCCCATTGATTATAAGCAGGGTTCAGCTCTTGCAGTTGTTTGACTGAGATATTTGCATAGCGCGCGGCGATCGCGAGATCGAGCTGCTCTTTCGGGTTGATAAGCTCAACAGCAGGGCGGTTGGCAATCGGCGGGATGTCGATGCCGTATTTCTTTTGGTGCGCAATGATATCGGCCAAAGCTAAGAGTTTTGGCACGTAGGCGCTAGTTTGGTCTGGTAAATCAATAGAAAAGAAATCAGTAGGTCTGCCGAGTCGTCTATTACGCTCAACGGCTCTTGATACTCGGCCAGGCCCGCCGTTATAGGCTGCAATTGCTAAGTCCCAGTTGCCGTCAAACATCCTGTTGAGTCGAGTTAGGTAGTCGAGGGCGGCGTCGGTAGAAGCGGAAACATCTCGGCGTCCGTCGTACCAAAAGTCTTGCCTCAAGCCCAGTCCTTTTGCTGTGCCCGGTACAATTTGCCAAAGGCCAGAGGCGCTGCCATGAGAGTAAGCAAATGGGTCAAAAGCACTTTCAACTACAGGAAGCAAAGCAAGCTCTAAAGGTAGACCGCGTTTTTCAATTTTTTCTGTGATCATATACAGAAAAGGTGCAGCACGCTCAGAGACGACTTTTAAATGGCTTGGGTGAGTAATATACCAAGTGCGGTAGTAATCAACCAGTCGGTTATTCGGCACACGCAAGTGCAGTTGCATGCCAATACGATGCCAGACATCTTTTTGGCTTTGTGGTGTAATACGAGGCGCGGCTGTGCGAGCTAATGGAGCGCGATTTTCATGGATAACCGATACAGGCGCATCGTGAGTTTCAGATGCTACCTTCTTACTGTGAGAAGGAGTGTTGGTGGTGTCGGTTTGGTCGATGGTTTGGTCAGAAGACTGGGTAAGTTGACATCCTGATAATAGGAGCGCCAACACCCAGCTGTATTTTGCTCGCATTGCACAGCCCTTTTAGTAAACGGCTGCTGATGATACTTGTCACGCTATGCCTCTGACAAGTAACAATTTGTCAAAATTCGTTTTTCCACTCACGCAAAGCCGTAAAAATTGACAGCGGATCGGTTTTGTCGGTTCTATTCGCCACCGATTTGATAACACTTGGCTGATCGTAACGTAGAAAAGGGTTAATCCATTTCTCTTGACGAAGGGTGGTTGGTAGCGTCGGGCGGTCTTGTGCGCGCAGTCGGATGACAGTGTCTCGATACTGGCGTAGTTGAGCATTATTAGGTTCCACCGCCAGCGCAAAAGCGACGTTGCTCGCGGTATATTCGTGTGCGCAATAGACTTGGGTTTCTTCTGGTAGGGCGCAAAGTTTAGTGAGCGAGGTCAGCATTTGCTGCATGGTGCCTTCAAACACGCGTCCGCACCCCGCAGAAAAGAGCACGTCACCACAGAACAGTTTGCCATCACCGACATAGCCGACATGACCATGAGTATGACCTGCGAGACCAAGCACAAAGAATATTTCGCCAAATAGTTCAATCTGGTCGCCGGCGCTTACTGGGTGAGTGAGAGTGGGCACAGGTTCGCTGGATGGCCCAACCACATTGATACCTGGATTTTGCCTAACCAATTCCGCCACGCCGCCAATATGGTCGTGATGGTGATGAGTAATTAGAATCGCATCGAGCTTGAGTTGGTGTTGCTCAAGGTAGGCAAGAACAGGCGCGGCATCGCCTGGGTCGACCACGGCGCAGTAATTGTCGCTATTTTGGATCAGCCAGATGTAATTATCGTTAAATGCGGGTATGCTTTTGATATGTAACATGCTTCAGCCTCTTTACGACTAACCAATAAAACAGGGTGTGAATGAACTCAGCACGTAGTGAGAAAACGTTAGAAAAGCCTCATTCATGGTCCCAGCTAAAAAATGGGTCTTGGGTTTGCGAGTCCATTCAACAGCGCCTCGATGAGTGGAGTCCAAAACTATTTGGATATCACTTACTTAAATTTGGTGGCTTAAGCTGTGAGCTGGCGAGCGACAATTGTACTATCCCACACCAAGTACACTTAGACATCCAAAACCCATTGCACAATATTATCGCTGATGGATATGATTTACCATTCTTAGAGAAGAGTTTTGATGCGGTCATCATGGCGCACCAACTCGATTATTGTAATGATCCCCACCGCATGTTACGAGAGGTGGATCGAGTCATGATGGACGATGGCTACTTGATCATCACAGGTTTCAATCCAATTAGCTCGGTTGGACTGTCGAGCTTGATGCCATGGCGAAAAAATAATTTGCCGTGGAGCGGTCGCATGTTTACAGCTAATCGTGTAAAAGACTGGCTCGGGCTGTTGAACTATCAAGTCGTGGAAGGTGACCGTTACGCTTTATTTCCGTTCTATAATCCCAAGCCAGTTTGGACTTGGTTAGAAAATGGCGTCGGTGATTGGCTAAGCCCATTGGGCAGTTTATATTTTATGGTTGCGCGCAAACGCACTTATCCACTAAAACCAATTCGTCCACATTGGCAATTGAAGCGCAAGCTCTCGCCACTCAGTGTTAGTCAGACCATCCATTCTGAAGCTAGAGCAGGAAACACTGAACCCAGAGTAGGAAAAAAGCCTAGGTAACTCGCTCGATGGTAGGCGTGAATCGCAATCAGATCAGCACACTTTTGTTCGCCATACTTTATTTACTCATCAAGCTGTTGCTCATCAAACTGTTGTTCATCAACTCATTGTTCTTAAGGCTTTTCTCATCACGCTTTGTCATGGGGATTACAGGCTCGCAAGATAGCCAGTGTCTTCTTCTGTTGGGCTTTCTGCTGCTTGGCGGGCAAGTTCGTCACAGATTTCATTCTCCCTATGGCCAGCATGGCCTTTAACCCATCGCCAATCGACACTATGGCGCGCGGTTTCTTTATCGAGCTCTTTCCACAAGTCGGCATTTTTCACCGGTTTTTTATCTGATGTTTTCCACCCACGTTTTTTCCAGTTATGAATCCACTGAGTGATGCCTTGGCGCACATATTGGCTATCGGTGGTGAGGATGACTTCACAAGACTCTGTTAGGGTTTTAAGAGCGACGACGGCTGCCATCATCTCCATGCGGTTGTTGGTTGTTTGGGTAAAGCCTTTCGACAGGGGTTTCTCCACACCTTTATAGCGGAGCAAAATGCCATAGCCACCGGGACCTGGATTACCTAAACAAGAACCATCCGTGAAAATTTCGACTTGTTTGTTCATGATTTGATACTATTGAGCGAAGTACATTAGCTGCATAGTCTGACATATATTGTAATGAATACCAGTAACAATTCTGAACCGCAAAGAATCGTGGTGCTCGATACCGAAACCACAGGTATGAATATCGAAAGTGGCCCCCATTATCTTGGTCACCGCATCATCGAAATCGGTGCCGTTGAAATCGTTAACCGTAAGTTAACGGGCCGCCACTTTCACGTGTACATCAAACCTGATCGTGAGATTCAGGCAGAAGCGATAAAGGTTCACGGTATTACCGATGAGTTTTTGCTGGATAAACCGATGTATCGTGAGATTCATCAGGAATTTATCGAGTTTATTCGTGGCGCCGAGCTGGTCGCACATAACGCGCCCTTCGATGTCGGCTTTATGGACCACGAGTTTGCCAAGCTAAGCCAACCATTCGGCAAAACCACTGATATTTGCCGAGTGACCGATACGCTGGCAATGGCCAAAAAGATATTCCCCGGCAAGCGCAACAATTTAGATATTTTATGTGACAGGTACGGAATCGATAACTCCCATCGTACCCTCCACGGCGCTTTGCTCGATGCGGAAATTCTAGCTGACGTCTATTTATTGATGACGGGTGGACAAACCTCGCTACAGTTTAACGCCGCAGGTCAAGGAGGAGCTGATTCTGCGACTGATGACATCAAGCGGGTTGCTGAAGGGCGAAAAGCGCTAAAGGTTTTGCATGCAACCGCCGATGAATTAGACGCGCACCAAAAAAGATTGGAACTGATTGATAAAAAAGGTACCTGCCTGTGGCGCTGATCTCCGGCGTTTGACATCAGCAACCAAAGAAAGAATCAAGATCCAAAAATAACAAGCCCGTAGTCACAAGGGCATCACGTCGGCTCAAGGAGAAGAGATGTTGAGGATGATCATAGCGTTGGTGGTTGTATTGACCAGTATCAGCGCCTCGGCTGTGACCGAATCTTCGATGTCTTTACTCGATAATCGCTTTCGCATAGATCCTACCGTTGAACAAGTCACCTTTGTGATTTATCGCGCCAAGCCGTCTCAGCCAGTGGTATTAGTGCGCCCAGATGGCACAAAATATTACGCTTGGGAACACCCTAAAAATATCCAGTGGTATCAAGAGCCTTCGATGGATATTGTGCTGATTGATAAACCCATGCCGGGTCCTTGGCAAGCGATAGGTAAAGTGACGCCCAAGAACAACATCAAGTTATTTTCAGATTTGGAATTGAGCACAGATAAAATTCCTCAGCGTTTGTATCATGGTGAAACGATTAAATTTACCGCGCGGTTAACCTCCGATGGTAAACCGCTGGTGCTGCGTGACTTTCTCGATCGAATTAAATTGGACGTTAGTTTTACCAAGTATGTCGATAACGAGGATGAACTATCCAATGAAGCGCGACCAATTCCAGAAGTGTTAGGTGAATTTGCTGACGATGGCCAAGGGTTAGATGAATATCCCGGAGATGGGGTCTTTACCGTGTCTTTACCGATCACCCCAAGGCCGGGTAAATATCGAGTGCGGATCACAACAGGCAACGGCGTATTTTTACGTGCTCACGAACAGGAAGTATTGGTCTATCCGACCCCTTACGTCGCCACCTTTATTCAATCACGCCAAGAAGGCGTGACACACAAAGTGATCATTTCCGGTGAAGATGGAAACATTGAGCCCGGCTCGATATCGGCGCACATTAAACGCATTGATCCTGAAAGCAAACAAGTGATGGTAGAAGGCACCGCGGACAAAGACAAACTCAAGCTGGAACTAGAGCTTCCGTATTCCGGTGAAATTGGTAATTACACTTGGTCGGGCAGGGTATATGCCAATGAGCTCGGCACCAAACGACCATTGATGTTTACCATTTCAGACAATACTTACAACGTGTTAGAAGAAGTAGACTTAGAAGAAACCCGCCGGATTCAAGAAGAGCAGAAGCAGATCCAACAGAAAAAACTTGAGGAGCTGCGCACGCTGCAAATTCGAGAAGAAGCGCGTACGCGCAGTATGGTGTGGATCGGCATAGGGAATGTCATCGCGATCGTGTTGGTGCTACTGGGCTGGTTTGTTGTGCGCAAGGTGAAAGCATCGAGAAAAGCGATGGCTGAAGTGACTGAACTGGATATGCCTGACACCTAAATAGATTTTTCTGTCATAGGCAAAATGCCTAAAATACTAGTGAAAATAACCAATTACTCGCCAAGATATGTTCATGCTTGGCGCGACAAGCTACAATCCGCGCATTCAATTTCAGCTGCCATTTGTCATGACAGAACCACGCTACCCATTTCCTCCGCCTTCATCTGCCTACTGGAAAGGCCCTGATGCGCTCATGAGCTACGACGAAGCCGTGCGCCGTTTCAATGCTCAGTCGGATAAAGAAAAAGAGATGATGTGTAATCCAGTGCAATCGGCGAACAAGCCGTCTCCAACACGCACAGGTCACCCATTGCCACCGCCTTCGTCCATATATTGGAAAAGCAGTAATACGACCTACGATAAGGCTGTGGCAGATTATCAGAAAAAGCACAATATTCAGCCGAGCGACTCTCCAGACGGAGGTGCGTCTTCGAGTGGGAACAGCGATAACCCCCCACAGCCGCAGGCCAATGGGAATGGCGGCGCTACAAGTAAAGACAGTACTAACAACGGCAGCACTGGTCATACTCATGATGATTCAAACCATCATCAAAATGGCCATACAGATAGCGAAAGTAACGGTGCGCCAACCGCGACCCCCACGCCCGAGCCCTCACCACCACCAACGCTGCTCAAGTCTGAGTTACTTTGCCATTCAGAGACGTTAAATCACTTAGCCAAAACGCGCTCAGGAGTATACCGAGCAGGCACTAAAGGCTCTGCGGTAAAGTTGGTTCAACAAGCATTGCAAAAGCTGGCATTTGATCTCAAAGCCAATGGCTACTTTGACGAAACAACCAAGCAGCAGGTTCTGCTGTTTCAAAAAGCGTATACGCCAAGCCATACCACGCACCCAAGTTATACCATGGGCCCTGCGGATGGCGTTGTCGGCCGTAAAACTTTATTTGCGCTAGACGAAGCCTTACTCGACTCGTGGCAATATTCTTTTTCTTCTTCTTCGCAGCCACAGCCAACAGGCAACGATAGTGATGAAATGGATATCAAATGGTTGAAGGTGCCGAAAGGGCAGTTAACTTTTGATGCAGAGGGGGATGACTTCCCTCATTCACCATATTTTACGCGTCGTGCTAGTGTTCCTCATAACGGCGATAAAGTGGTTGGGTCATCAGGCGTAACTATCGGTAAAGGTCTAGATCTTGGTTCTCCTCCATCTGGTGCCAACGGGCAGAGGCCCAATGCATTGGACTTGAGTGCTTTATTTGAGAAGGCAGGATTAAATCCCAGATTAGCTAGTTGGTTATTAAGTGTAAAAGGGAAACAAAAACAAGCGGCACTAGACTCACTGACAGCCGTCCTTAAAAAAGGAGTGCTAACAGAGAGGGAACTAGTTATTACCCGAAAGCAGCAATACATCATGTTTAATATGACCTATCAGTTTATGGAGGAAAAAACACGTATTTTGATGACAAAGGAGGATGTTAAAAGGGCATATGGCACTGTTGATTGGGGACGATTACCGAGAAAGGTCAAAGATGTGTTAATTGATTTGACCTACAGAGGAGACAGCTACAAAGCGACACGAAGCCGGTATGTTCCTGCTGTAGTGTATGATCAGGAACATAAGTTATCTGGTGGGTCATCGAGGTTTTACCATATTATGAGTGAACTATTTTGGACCAGTAAGAATGCTGGAGTTGACAAAAATAGATTTACTAATAGGAGGAATAGATTGCTGTGAGAAATTTCATTTACATTGTTTTATTATTTTCCTTTTCTGTTTCCACTGTTGCATCGGAAATGAACAGTTATAGGTATTACCATGTTGATTATAGCTGGGGTGATAAAAGTGAATCTTTTGCAATTTACATGTCTAAATTAGACGATTGTATAAATATAAAAAAGTTTGATACTGGTAAGGTTTATAGATACTGCAAAATTCCCAACAGTACGATGGATCTTAGCAGTAAGACTTCATTATTTGATATAAATATATTCGATGTAAATGCTGGTTCAGCAAGGATTATCGTGTCTAATGGTAAGGAAAAGGTTAGCTGTTTCTTAATTCCGGAAGTGAGTCTTGAGTGCAACCCGGACTAATGTTTTTTCGATATGAAACATTATCATTAAGTTTTAGAAATGTTTTTTAACAACTAATCATGGATTAAATATGAAAGCGATTATCATAATGTTTTTTTTAGTCATGTCATTTAATATCATGGCTAAAGCGAAACAATCTGATTATGTCTACTACCAGACTAACGACACAAAAGGTGACCCTAGCGGAAGTTTTGCTGCTTATATGCTAAAGACGGACCCATGCATGAGGGTAAAAGTATTTAAAACTGGCGAGGAGACGCGATATTGCAAAATGGATAATAGTGGTATTGATTTACGGGTTGCCTCTCCAAGTGCTTGGCTTACAGACCAATACGTACATGGTAATACCGTGTCTTTTTATGTTGCTGCTCCTTGGGGGGAACAAACATGCATCATCACAGTGTCTACGAAATCAATTAAATGTGTGCCTCAAGGACGATGATTAGATAATTTGGTGGTGACGCCAACATGTTGAACTAGCAGTAATATTCCCGCTCAATAAAGGGTTGTGACGCTTATTACTGAGATCTAGGCCGAGGAGACAGTTACCAAGCTACACGAAGCAAGTATGTTCCTGCTGTAGTGTATGATCAGGAGCATAAGCTACCCAGTAGGTCGTCGAAGTTTTTACAGATTATGCGTGATCCATTTTGGATGAGTAAGAAATTTGGAGTTGATAGAAATAGATTTTTAACTAGGGTGGATAAATTGTCGTGAGAAATTGTGTTTTTATTGTTCTATTGTTTTCCTTTTCCTTTTCCTTTTCCTTTTCCTGTTCAATCTTTGCATCGGAAATGAACAGTTATAAGTATTATCATATTGATTACAATTGGAAGAAGAAAAGTGAATCCTTTGCAATTTACAGGACTAAAGAAGACGACTGTATAAATGTGAAAATGTTTGATACAGGCAAGACTCATAAATACTGCAAAATTCCAAATAGTACAATGGACCTTAGCAGTAAAAATATATCATATGATGTCAAGATATTTGATGTGTATGCCGGTACAGCTAGCATTGCCGTGTCTAATGGGAAGGAAAAGGTTAGCTGTATATTAATCACAGAAGTGAGTCTTGAGTGCAAGCCGGACTAATGTTTTCATCGACACTAAACTTTAACGTTAAGTTTTTAAAGTCGTCATAAAAGAACAATTATTGATTAAATATGAAATCTATTATCATAATATTTTTTTTAGTCATGTCATTTAATACCATGGCTAACGTGAAGCAATCTGATTATGTCTACTACCAGACGAATGAAACAAAAGATGCCCCTAGCGGAAGCTTTGCCGCTTACATGCTAAAGATGGACCCATGCATGAGGGTGAAAGTATTTAAAACCGGAGAGGTTACGAGATATTGCAAAATGGATAAGAGTGGTATTGATTTACAGGCCTACTCTCCAAGTGCTTGGCTTGTGGAGCAAAGCGTGCATGGCAATACTGTATCTTTTATAGTTGCAGTTCCTTGGGGTGAACAGAATTGTACTATTACAGTGACTACGAAATCAATTAAATGTGTACCAACAGGGCGATAATTCAATGATTTCAACTTTGTCGGTGAAAGTTATTTAAATTTTCAAGGCTCATCATGCTTAATTTTTATCGTCACCATTTAATGTCCAGAGTTACCGCATGAGTTTTTTCTTAATGGAAACAATTCGAGTTGAACTTCTCTCTTACCTGTTAACAGTTGTTCATACTTTTCCGATCACTCCTTTAATCGTCAAAGGTAACAAAGATACGGTTAGAATCAATTCAAGAATGCTCCTGTTGAAGAGGGTTATCAGGAACATAAGTTATCTAGTACGCTGTCGAGGTTTAATTATTATTGGTGATTAATTTTTGATAGCAATAAGATTTGAGTTCATACAAATAGATTTAATATTAGGGTGAAAAGTTGTTGTGAGAGATTTGATTTTTGTTTTTCTATTATTGTCCTTTTCTTTTTCCATTTTTGCGTCGGAAATGAACAGTTATAGGTATTATCATGTTGATTATGCTTGGGATGACAAAAATGAGTCTTTTGCCATATATAGGTTTAAAGCAGATGACTGTATAAATGTAAAAATATTTGATACTGGCAGGTTTATAGGTACTGCAATCTCCCAAATAGTACGATGGATCTTAGCAGAAAAAACACGTCATATGATGTGAAAATATTTGGAGTATATGCGAAGTTAGCTAGATTTACTGTGTCCAACGGTAAAGAGAAGGTTAGCTGTCTATTAATTACGGGTGTTAGTCTTGAGTGCAAGCCGAACTGATTTTCATTAACTTTAAATTTGTTGTTTTAACAACTAATAATGGATTAAATATGAAATCTCTTACCATAATGTTTTTTTAGCCATGTCATTTAATGTCATGGCTAAAGATAAGCAATCTTATTATGTCTACTATCAGACTAATGACACGAAAGATGATCCTAGTGGAAGTTTTACTGCTTATATGTTAAAGACAGACCCATGTATGAGAATAAAGGTATTTAAAACGGGGGAGGAAACGAGATATTGCAAAATGGATAAGAGTGGTATTGATTTACGAGTTGACTCTCCAAGTGCTTGGATTACAGACCAAGGTGTACATGGAAATACTGTATCCTTTTATGTTGCTGCTCCTTGGGGTGAACAAACTTGTACAATTGCAGTGTTTACGAAATCAATTAAGTGTGTGCTTCAAGAATGATGATTAGATAATACTGATTTTATTAGTGAAGATAATTTAAGTTGTCAGAATTCTCTGGGTTTTCTTTCCTCGCCACTATTTAATTCCCAGAGTTACCGTATGAATGTTTTTCTGAGTAAAAATAGTTCGAGTTGACGATTGCTTTTACCTTTGACCATATCAGGGTGAGATCATACTAACTTAATCGATCAAATGGCGATCGCGATGCTTGTTTATTGAGCCATGTAGTTGGTGCTTTCCTATCAAGTTTAGTGAAAATCGACTTGGATTTTCAGCCCGGATACGTATTGCTTAAAAAGCAAGTAAAGTATACTCCCGCCCTGCCCATGATTCAGTTTGGTACGAAAGATATTAGTTGCAAGTCGAATTATTTAAGTTGATAGTAAGGCCCCAATTGTTATGTCAATAATTTTTATTTTAGCAAGGTTGTTTGCATGTTTTTTCTTGCTAATGGTTTCATTCGTATCCTTTTCAAAGGACGTAAATAACTATACTTATTATCAAACTGACTTTGATGGGCACACAGGAACAGAACGCTATGCCGTATATAAGCTAAAATCAGATCCTTGCCTCACAGTTAAATTGTTTCAATCAGGAGAAACATCTCGGTACTGCAAAGTGTCTGGTACAAGTTTAGGTTTGAAAGGTGATTACCCAACTATTTACGCCACCGAATTTAGTGTTAGCCCCAGTTTCGTATATTTTACGGTTTCTGCTCCGTGGAATGGACAAAGTTGCCGTATAGAAGTAGCTACAAAGAAGATGCATTGTGAATCAAATGGAAGGAATTAAGGGCGGCAATTTTCGTTTTAGATTAATGCCGAAATAGCTCATTGATTATTGTCAATATCGCTATTATAGAGATAAAGTGGCCGCATGCACGGCCACTTTATATTAGAAGGTATCTCTAATCTTCCTTTCAGGCGACTTGATTCACCTCTGGTGAGTGTTTAAGAGCTGCAAGGATTTGAGGCTCAAAATCATCAACATTGATGGTTTCTAGGCGGCGAATTTCAGCTTCTATGAGTAGCTCTGCTTCTTCTTGAGTGATCAGTTTGTTCTCTAGCCCAATTTCAGCGACAAGATCTAGGTTTGTGAACGGACGTTTGGTGTACGTTGCGTGGCACACTTTGTTGAATACTGGCTCGGCTTTGAGAATCACCTCTAGCGCCTTTTCAATTCTCCCAACTGGGTTGTTGGCGCAATCTTCTAAGAACTGGTGGCGGCCGATGCGAGAGCGAGTTGCTGATGGCGTTTGCAGAATTCTTGCTACTTGGCTATCAAGTCTATCATTTGGTTTTTTGCGAATAGAGCCGAATGGCAAGATGACCATTTTAAGAGCGCGACTGACAAATCGGTTTGGCAAGTTGCTCAGTAGTTCTTCAATCGCGACCTCTGCTTGTTGCAGGCTATCTTGTAGACCCCAGTGTACTAAAGGCATATCTTCGATTTGACGGCCTTCCATTTCATAACGGGAAAGGGTGGCAGAGCTAAGATAAAGCTGGCTCAGCACATCTCCTAAACGCGCCGATAAACGTTCTTTACGTTTTAGCGAACCGCCTAGCATTGCCATGCACACGTCTGATAAGAAGGCCATATTTGCGCTGTAGCGGTTAAGCTGCTGGTAGTAGCGTTTGGTTTGGTCTTTGGTTGGTGCTTTAGAGCCGCGTCCATCGGTTAAGCCTAGCCATAGGCTGCGGATTAGGTTACTTACGGTGAAGCCAACATGTCCAGTGAGTGCGGCGTCAAATCGGTTTAAGGCGTTGCTTTCTTTAGAGTGAGCGGCGTCCATTTCTTCAATCACGTATGGATGGCAGCGAATAGCGCCTTGGCCATAGATGATCATCGAACGAGTTAGGATATTGGCACCTTCAACGGTGATCGCGATTGGCGCACCTTGATAGCTACGAGCGAGGAAGTTCGATGGGCCAAGGCAGATCCCTTTGCCGCCGACGATGTCCATGGCGTCAATGATGCCTTGCTGGCCACGATGAGTGCAGTGGTATTTGACGATAGCAGAGATAACCGATGGCTTTTCACCTAAGTCGATCCCCGCCACTGTGAGTGTGCTTGCCGCATCCATGACATAAGCATTACCAGCAATACGTGCCAATGGCTCTTCGATGCCTTCCATATGGCCGATAGGTTGCTTGAATTGGCGGCGAATACGAGCGTAAGCACCGGTAGCCATGGCCGCGGTTTTGAGCCCACCTGTTGAGTTGGAAGGAAGAGTGATGCCTCGGCCAACCGATAAGCATTCCACCAACATTCTCCAACCTTGACCAGCCATCGCTTTACCACCAATGATAAAGTCGATCGGAACAAAGACTTCTTCACCGCGTGTTGGGCCGTTTTGGAATGGAATATTAAGTGGGAAGTGGCGGTTACCGATCTCCACACCAGGAATATTGGTCGGGATAAGGGCACAGGTAATACCTAGGTCTTTCTTGCCGCCCAGTAGTTTCTCAGGATCTTGCAGTTTAAATGCGAGGCCAAGGACGGTTGCGACTGGAGCCAGCGTGATGTAGCGCTTGTTCCAAGTTAGGCGCATTCCTAATACTTCTTCTCCTTGCCATTCTCCTTTGCATACCACACCGAAATCTGGGATGGAGCCCGCATCTGAACCTGCTTCTGGGCTGGTTAGTGCGAAACAAGGGATTTCTTTGCCTTGGGCTAAGCGAGGCAAGTAATGATCTTGTTGTTCTTGAGTGCCGTAATGTTGGAGCAATTCGCCGGGGCCAAGGGAGTTTGGTACGCCAACGGTAGAAGAAAGCAGCGCAGAAACACCCGTGAGTTTTTGCAGTACTAATGATTGAGCGTAAGCCGAGAACTCTAGGCCGCCATATTTTTTCTTAATGATCATGGCGAAGAATTTATGTTCTTTTAGGAACTGCCAAACTTCTGGAGGCAAGTCAGCTAGCTCATGAGTGGCTTGAAAATCGTTGACCATAGCGCAGACTTGATGAACGGGTCCGTCTAAAAACTCTTTTTCTTCTTTAGATAATTTCGGTGCATTGATGTCGTGTAGCTGTTTCCAGTTTGGCTTACCTTTGAAAAGCTCGGCTTCCCACCAAACAGTCCCTGCATCCAGTGCTTCCTTTTCGGTCTGAGACATTTCTGGAAGGATCTTTCTAAACACTTTAAGCGCGCGTTTGCTTATTAGTGCTTTCCTAACTGCCGGAATAGAAAGGGGAGCGCCAAGAACCACAAAGACTAGCCAACCGATGACGCCAGTGAACCCCAATATGGTGAACGCTGCCATGGTGACAGCAAGGGCCAAGAGTGATTTATAAAGAGACAAGCGATGGTAGCTGCACACTGAGAGCACAATGGCCATCCCTACGAGGGTGAGTAACGATTCCATGATAATTTCCTTTAACAAAACCGGTGGTTGGTAGATTAATGTTCGTGGTCGTACCAGTGATTCTGTTTCTTTGTTAATGCATTGTAAAGTGCTTGTAATGGCTAATTGTTCGAATAGTGATCTGAATAGAGTTTAAGCTCTATTACTTAATCGTGAGCCGTTTTTATTGGTTGAATTTTGCGCAGTGCTGGAGGCGGTGAGGATATTTGTGGCCCCACCACTATCGGCTCCTATAGGCATGAGGTACACTTTGTTCATACAGGCCTGTTTGTGGTTTAGACGCCACCAGACGGCTATAAATACATATTTCTTTTATTAGATGATGAAGAGAATGAAACCTATGTACCTAGATCTAATCAAAAATGAATTGACCGAAGCGGCAGACGTATTAGCTAAATTTATTAATGACGAGAATAATCTGGCTCAGATCCAAAATGCTGCAAAATTGATCGCTGATTCATTCAAGCAAGGTGGCAAGGTTTTATCTTGTGGTAATGGTGGTTCTCACTGTGATTCGATGCACTTCGCGGAAGAATTAACAGGGCGTTACCGTGAAAACCGACCGGGTTACCCAGGTATCGCGATTTCAGATCCAAGCCATCTGTCGTGTGTGAGTAACGATTTTGGTTACGACTTTGTCTTCTCTCGTTATGTTGAAGCGGTTGGCGCAAAAGGAGATGTGCTGTTTGGTTTATCGACTTCGGGGAACTCTGGCAATATCCTAAATGCTATTGAAGCGGCCAAAGCGAAAGGCATGAAAACCATCGCATTGACGGGTAAAGACGGCGGTAAAATGGCAGGCTTGGCGGATATTGAAATTCGTGTGCCGCACTTTGGTTATGCCGATCGCATTCAAGAAATCCATATCAAGATTATTCATATCATTATCCAGCTAATTGAGAAGGAAATGGAATAACTGCTTACTGGCTTCACGTCTTAGTAGCGGATAGGATAGAAGCCATTAGAGCCATGACAAAAGGGAGTTAGCCTATGTGTGAATTGCTCGGAATGAGCGCCAATGTGCCGACGGATATTTGTTTTAGCTTCACTGGCTTGATCCAGCGTGGGGGCAATACTGGCCCCCATAGTGATGGCTGGGGGATCACCTTTTATGAAGGGAAGGGGTTTCGTACCTTTAAAGATCCTAACCCCGGTTTTGAATCGAAAATTGCTGAGTTAGTACAAAGCTATCCGATCAAAAGCCAAGCGGTTATCAGTCACATTCGCCAAGCGAATCGTGGTGGGGTTAATCTTGAGAATACTCATCCCTTTACTCGAGAATTGTGGGGGCGGTATTGGACGTTTGCTCACAATGGCCAACTATCGGATTACGAAACATGGCCAACGGGCAGACATCGCTCCGTCGGGCAAACCGACAGCGAGTTCTCATTTTGTTGGCTGATGGCTGAGCTTGAAAATCGTTACCCTAAGACCCCAGAAGATATGAGTGAGGCATTTCGGTTCATCACTGAATGCTGCGATAAACTGCGTGGCCAAGGCGTGTATAACATGTTGCTATCTGATGGCGACTACGTCATGGCTTATTGCACCAACCACCTGTATTGGATTACTCGGCGCGCGCCATTTGGTAAAGCCAGTTTGATTGATGAAGAGGTGACGGTTAATTTTCGTGAAGAAACCACGCCGAACGATGTGGTGACCGTGATTGCCACTCAGCCTTTAACCAATGATGAAACTTGGCACCGAATGAAGCCGGGTGAATACGCGGTATTTCAAAAAGGTGAGTTGCTTGAAGGGAATGCGGAGCAGCTGACCGATATTGCGTTTGCACCCGCTAAAGTAAAAAAGAAGCGCTAAGATTTTCCTTCGCCAGCCTAGGCTCTTTTCTAGTGACAAACCTTGGTTCTTGTCTAGAGATAAACCTAGGCGCTTTAGCAAGACATCGCTGGTATAGATCAAAAAAGGGATACGTCATGTATCCCTTTTTTATATGCTTAAGTGGACTTACTTTTAGCCCACTTCAACGAGTTACTCGCCAGCGTGACCGTACACGCTCAGCTGCTTACCATCTAGGAAAGCTTTTCCTTGTTTCATTTCTAAGCGGCCTTCCACAAACCAATTCACCACAAGAGGGTAGATTCTATGTTCTTGAACTTGAACACGCTTGGTCAGTACTTCGACGCTATCTTCATCAAAAATAGGCACTTTCGCTTGCAAGATAACTGGACCACCATCTAGCTGCTCCGTAACGAAGTGAACACTGGTTCCGTGCTCTTCGTCGCCCGCGTGAATGGCGCGCTGATAGGTGTTAAGGCCCGGGTATTTCGGCAACAACGAAGGGTGAATGTTGATCATTCGGCCCATGTAGTGACGTACGAAGTCGTTGCTTAAAATACGCATGTAACCCGCTAACACAATCAAGTCAGGTTGAAAGGTATCAATCCGCGTCATTAGCTCATTATCAAAGGCTTCACGAGTCTCGAATGCTTTCGGGTCAATAAAGACGCCTTCAGCGCCCGCTGCTTTTGCACGTTCAAGGCCGTAAGCATCAGCTTTGTTTGAAAAAACCGCTGTCACTTTTCCATCTTGGATACTGTCTGCGCACGAATCAATGATCGCTTGCAAGTTGGATCCGCTGCCTGAGATCAATACAACGATATTTTTCATATTTACTTGATCTCGACTTGTTCTTCGTTGGCGCTTGCATCGGCAATCTCACCAATCACCCAAGCTTTTTCGCCTTCGTTGTTCAGTAGTTGAACGGCAGCGTCTGCTTGGTCTTTCGGTAGCGCAATCACTAGGCCAACGCCACAGTTAAAGGTGCGGTACATTTCGTGCGTCGTCACGTTGCCTTTTTCTTGTAGCCAGTTGAAGATGCTTGGCCATTCCCAGCTTTTGCCGTCGATGATCGCTTTTGTGCCTTCAGGCAATACGCGTGGGATGTTTTCCCAGAAGCCGCCACCCGTAATATGAGAAATCGCGTGGATGTCATGCTCGGCAATCATTTTCAGCGCCGACTTGATGTAAATCTTGGTTGGTTCTAATAGATGCTCACCGATAGCTTTGCCATCAAGCAATTCATCTTTGCTAGCACCAGACACTTCAAGAATCTTACGTACGAGAGAGTAACCATTCGAATGTGGGCCGCTAGAACCGACTGCGATCAGAGCATCACCGGCAGCAACTTTGGTGCCATCAATGATGTCTGCTTTTTCAACGACGCCGACACAGAAACCAGCCACATCGTAATCTTCACCTTCATACATACCCGGCATTTCGGCAGTTTCGCCACCAATCAATGAACAGCCAGCTTGTATACAGCCTTCAGCAATACCTGATACAACATCGGCAGCCGTATCAATATCAAGTTTGCCAGTTGCGTAGTAATCTAGGAAAAAGAGAGGCTCTGCGCCTTGTACGATGAGGTCGTTCACACACATTGCAACTAAGTCGATGCCAATGGTGTCGTGTTTTTTCATTTCCAACGCAAGACGTAGTTTTGTGCCCACACCATCGGTGCCTGAAACCAAAACAGGTTGCTTATAATTAGCAGGAAGCTCGCACAATGCGCCAAAGCCACCAATGCCTCCCATCACTTCAGGGCGACGAGTACGTTTTACTGAGCCTTTAATACGATCAACTAGTGCGTTGCCTGCATCGATGTCGACGCCAGCGTCTTTGTAGCTTAAAGAAGAATTGTTACCGCTCACGGGAAGCCCTCAATCTTGAGTTGGATGGGAAAACGGCGCTATTCTACCAGTGCTTAATGCAATATAGCAAACGTTTGCGCAAGTTTTTTTCCTTGTTTTCAGCACTGAAAAGCCGCGTCACTTTAGGTATACTTAGTCGGTTTATTCAAAATTCCCTTTATCTATGGAGATGGAAATGAAAGTTGTTGAAGTAATGCATCCTCTTGTGAAACATAAAATTGGTTTAATGAGAGAAGGTGATATCAGCACCAAGCGCTTTCGTGAGTTGGCTGCTGAAGTCGCTAGCCTGTTAACGTATGAAGCGACGTCTGACTTTGAAACTGAAAAAGTTACCATCGAAGGCTGGGATGGCCCGGTTGCCGTCGATCAGATCAAAGGTAAAAAAGTAACAGTTGTGCCAATTTTGCGTGCAGGCCTTGGTATGATGGATGGTGTACTTGAACATATTCCAAGCGCTCGCATCAGTGTGGTCGGTGTTTATCGCGATGAAGAAACATTAGAGCCCGTTCCTTACTTCAATAAGTTAGCCTCTAACATTGAAGAGCGTATTGCTTTGGTTGTTGATCCAATGCTGGCAACTGGTGGCTCAATGATAGCGACCATCGATCTTTTGAAGGAAAAAGGCTGCTCAAACTTTAAAGTATTGGTGCTAGTGGCGGCTCCTGAAGGTGTTGAAGCGCTTAAAAAAGCACATCCAGATGTTGAGCTGTACACAGCGGCAATCGATGAGAAGCTTAACGATAAAGGCTACATTGTACCGGGCCTAGGTGACGCAGGTGATAAGATCTTCGGCACTAAATAATTCTTGGTAATGAAGGGAGGCAATTGCCTCCTTTTTTATGCAGCATGAGTGTTGACTATGATACTACCCCAATGTTTGCAAGCTGACTTTTACTTAGTCCAGCGCGCTTTTTCACCTCTATTCTTAAAACTCTAGTCGTTCTAGGCAATCTAAATCAGGGCCTACACTTCCCCGACAAAGTTCTTTCTCGTGAACTAAAATAGTAATGTCTTTTTATTGTGACTGTTAGAGATTGAATCATGACTTATCGCCCTAACCTACATGGTGACTATTCTATTGAGGTTCGTCCGCATCAACTCCGATTAAAAATGTGGGGTTCGTGGAATCAACAAGCCTCAGAGCAATGTACGGCGCACGTATTTTCTGAAGTGGAACACTTAAAGCACCAACCCTGGGTGTTTTTTGTTGATCTGCTCGAATGGGAATTTACGTCTCCCGAAGTATTGTCTGGATGGGATCCTTCGCTTGCCAAGCTGATTGAAAGTAACCTAAAGATTCAGTGCATCGTATGTGATTCCAAGTTGTGTGAGTTCTTACTACACAAGCATCAGGAGAAAGGCGATACGGATCATAAGCTGATTTGTAATTTCTTTGATGATTATGCTAAAGCAGAAGAGTGGGTTAACAGTCAAGTCAGACAATTTTGAGGGGAAATAGATGGCTAGTCGTGATTATGGGGCTGAACTCACCGAGTCTACTCGGTAGACTAAACTCGGCGAGTATTGTGCATTCTGATTACAAGTAAGGCTGTTATTTTTTAAAGCTTAGAGTACCCGCCACGCGTTTCCTAGGAGCTTGACCAGATTCTTCCGATGAAGACGTTGAAGCAGACCGGTTACTCGGCTTTACGTAGTTTCTCGACTTATCATTCGGTCGTTTTGTATCAGACTTGCGGCGAAATTCGTCGGCGTTGTTGCCACGAAATGTCGTTTGTTTTTGATTACGACGCGCGGTTGAATCACGATTTTCATCACGGCTGTCAAATAGCTTAGCATCGGTGGCTTTGCGTATACGTTTGCCTTTGTGATCTTCGCGTGAGGCATCTTCTGTACCAACAGAGTTATCGCACATCGCCAAAATTTGGCTAATTTCTTCCTCACTCATATAACGCCAT
The DNA here is from genome assembly GCF_050337555.1 of Vibrio profundum. Classification (NCBI taxonomy): domain Bacteria; kingdom Pseudomonadati; phylum Pseudomonadota; class Gammaproteobacteria; order Vibrionales; family Vibrionaceae; genus Vibrio; species Vibrio profundum. Next base: position 19,408 of record NZ_JAKJTA010000007.1, on the reverse strand, counting down.
TGACCATTTGGAATGCCGTCGATGGTGATATTCATGATGCGCACGCGTCGTAGCTTGAGCACTTGATAGTCGAGCGCTTCACACATACGGCGAATTTGGCGATTGAGACCTTGGGTTAGCACGATGCGGAAAGAAAACTTGGTTTCTTTGCTGACTTGACACGGTAGAGTCACGGTATCTAGGATTCTTACGCCAGCGGCCATTTTCTTGAGAAAATCTGCGGTGATTGGTCTGTCGACACGTACCACGTATTCTTTCTCGTGGTTGTTGCCTGCACGCAAGATTTTATTGACGATATCGCCGTCGTTGGTAAGAAAAATCAGGCCATCAGAAGGCTTGTCTAAACGCCCGATCGGAAAGATACGCTTGCTATGACCGATGAAGTCGACAATGTTGCCAGGGATATCACGCTCTGTAGTACAAGTGATGCCTGTTGGCTTGTTTAAGGCGATATAAATCGGCTTTTCTTTTGCTCGTACAGGTTTGCCATCGATACATACCTCGTCGCCCTGCGCGACTTGAGTACCTTTCTCAGGTGTTTTGCCGTTAATCGTAATACGGCCTTGCTCAATGAGTTTGTCTGCTTCTCGGCGCGAACAAAATCCTGTTTCGCTGATGTATTTATTAAGGCGTTTGGTCGTGGTCATAGATGTCATTGCGTTCTCTTAACGTTTCACAACGGATGATAGGGCGCGCAGTGTAACATTATTTGCTCAATTATCCCATGCGCTTTTGGTGACGCTCGCGGTTCTCTAATTTTTTGTCCTGACTTTTTCTAAGCAATACATAGAGCGCGCCAGCGCCGCCATGAAAGCGTTGTGCGCTATGCGCACATTGCACATCGGTCAGTTGGGCGAGCCATTGTGTCACATGACTTTTCATTAATGCGGGTGGGTTTGCTTGCCTGCCGCGGCCATGAATGATGATGACGGTACGAATATCGAGCCTCAAACATTGTTTAAGGAATTTGAGGACTTCCTCCCTAGCTTCTTTGAGGGTTTTCCGGTGTAGGTCTAGCTTAGCTTGAATCGGATATTTCCCAAGCCTGAGTTTGCGGTATACGCCTTCTTGTACGCCATCTCGTTTGAACTCGACAATATCGTCGGGTTTAAGCATGGGCGCATAATCAATCGATAAATACTTAGCGCAGTTCTCATTGAGGGAAATGGCGGCCGCTCGTTTGGTCTGCTGAGCTTCTGTTGAACGAAAGGCTTTTTTGAGCTTGGCAGTGTCCTGTGCGATGGGCGTGACATCCGCCATCATCTGTTTGAATAAATCGGTATCTTGATCTGACATGGCAATTCACCGGATAAAATATCAATCCAAAGAGTATATCAATATCTCTGATGTGAGGTGAATAAGGTCACTAATTTACATTTACATAGAATTGAGTGAGCAATAAACACACGCTTTAGGTGTGAGTTTTAAGCGTTTGACGTTAACTTGAGCAGTTGTACGTTAAAAGCAAATAAATCTTAGAAAATGACTTGCACGCAGGGAAATATTCAGTAATATACACCTCAGTTACGGGCAAGACCCAAAGTAACGTTCTCGGTGAATAGCGCAGCTTGGTAGCGCATCTGGTTTGGGACCAGAGGGTCGGGGGTTCGAATCCCTCTTCACCGACCACCTTCTAAAGGCCTCGACATTGTCGAGGCCTTTTTCGTTTCTGAAGTTCTTAATCGAAGGTATTACGCCAACCGATCTTATCTCGACTGCGTATACTTAAACTGACGGTACTCAAACTGACCTTATTCAAACTGACACTGCGCGGATGTGCTTGTTGATCGTTGAATGATTGAGTAACCCTGTTGTTTTAACAAATTCAAGACGTTGCCTGGCCCAATTAAATGCATAGCCCCAACGACCATGGTGTAGCGACCATTCTTACTCGGTAAAAAATCATCTGAGGTGATTTTCTTTACCCAGCTCTTATTCCGACTATACAAAAGCTTATTATCAAAATCGTCTGAGAATGAGCTGAGATCAGAAAATTTAGTGAGGGCGGCGGCGTCCCCTTGTTGCCAAGCAGTGATCAAACAACGGCCCATTTTTGTGCCATTATCAGACTCTGAGAGTGTATTGGTTAGCAACGCCTTTCCGCCTTTGGGCAGTGTAGCCAGTAGATTAAGTTGAAATTGTAAGGTTTCTAATCCCAATACTGGTACGTGTTGGTTATCGGCCAATGCAATCATCGTCGTGTCGACCCCATAAGCTGGGCTTAAACCAATTTTGTCAAAGAGTGCCAATTGTATTTGCAGGGCGCTCGCCCATGGCGGTAGCTTCAATAGCGCGCTTGGGTTGAGACTCAACTGCTTGGCGATATTCTGCAGTTTTTTAGTTTGTTGGCGATTTAAAACCTCTTGGGAGCTCCACTTAGGTTTAGCTAGGCGAGGCGATTTTCCCTCGCGAATATCGGCTTCGACGATTAAGCCATCACTGTTAGCAAGAAATTGTCTTACTTCGTCGGGAAGGGGATATAAGCTTGGTTTGCCAACATGTATCGAGCCTAAAATGAGCAATCGAGTATTGCCCTTTTGTGCCAACCAATAGAGCGGCTCAGCGTGGGCAAGTGGACTTAGCAAAGTGAAGAGAAGCAGTATGATGCGCAATGAACTGTCCTTAGCGAAACAAGATATCGACCACTACCGCAGTGATGGCCGATATCTCATAAGTGTTTATTATTTATTACTATACGTGTTTTGCTTTAAAAAAGCGTAGTCGGTTCGCATTACTGACGACCGTAATCGAAGACAGTGCCATCGCAGTGCCCGCGATTATCGGACTAAGTAAAAAGCCTGTCCACGGGAATAAGATACCTGCCGCGACTGGAATCCCTAACGAGTTGTAGAGGAAAGCCCCGATTAAATTCTGCTTGATATTTTTGCTGGTTGCTTGAGATAACTCGATGATATTGACCACAGACAAAGGCGATGAATTTAGAATCGTCATTTGAGCACTTTCTATTGCCACATCACTGCCACTGCCCATCGCGATGCCTAAATCGGCCAGCGCAAGAGAAGGCGCATCGTTAATGCCATCGCCAATCATTGCGACACGTTTACCTTCACTTTGCAGCGCGGTAATAACATCGGCTTTTTGCTCTGGTAACACTTGAGAGATCACTTTATCTATACCCAATTGTTTACCGACATGCTGAGCGACTGCGTCGTTATCCCCCGTCAACATGACGGTAGAGATGCCTTTTGCTTTGAGTGCTTGGATGGCTTTGGCCGATTCTTCTCTTATCGTATCTGCAATGGCCACGATGCCAGCGAGTTTTCCATCGATGGCAATGGCGACTGGCGTCCAAGCCGAAGATGCACATTGCTTGGTGGCCGATTCTCCTGCCGAGATATCGATACCTTGCTGTTCCAAGTGCTGTAGGGAGGCAACGGTAACCGCTTTGCCATTGATCTGCGCGCTAACGCCTTTGCCTTTTAAATTTTGAAACTGCTCGATGGCAAGTGCGGTGACAGAGCGTTCGGTGGCGTAATTGCAGATTGCTTTCGCTAATGGGTGCTCTGAACCCAACTCAACGCTATATAGGTATTGCAGTAACTCGTTTTCTTCAATGTTAAAAGGGTAAACGTTTTGTACATTTGGTTTGCCCTCTGTGAGAGTCCCCGTTTTGTCAAATACGACCGTGTCGACTTTGCTCGCGGTTTGCAGCACATTGGCATCTTTGACCAATACTCCTAATTCCGCTGCTTTGCCAATTCCTGCTGTGATGGAAAGTGGCGTTGCTAATCCTAGTGCGCATGGGCAGGCAATGATGAGTACCGTTGTGGCGACGATCAACATATAAGTTGATTTCGGATCTGGGCCGTAGATATACCAGATACCTGCTGCGACAAGCGCGATCGAGATCACCACAGGCACGAACACAGCTGAAATTTGGTCCGCCAGTTTGGCTATGGCAGGCTTGCTTGATTGTGCGTCCCGAACGAGGTGAATAATTCTCGATAGCATGGTGTCTGCGCCAATTCCCGTTGCTTCGATAACTAGGCTGCCGTCTGAGTTTAATGTTCCAGCCGACACTTTTTGTTCCGAGGCTTGTGCCGCCGATTTGAATACAGGGACAGGTTCGCCGGTGAGCATGGACTCGTCGATGTAGGACTCACCTTGAAGGACTTTGCCGTCGACTGGTATTTTTTCTCCCGGTTTTATTCTTAGCTGCATTCCGAGTTGAATGTCTTCGACAGCGATTGTTTGATCGCCTTGCTCGGTTACTAGGGTCGCGTGTTTTGGTTGCAAGTTAACAAGCGATTGCAGTGATTGGGTGGTTTTCGCTTTTGCTTTTGCTTCGATGTAGTGGCCAAGAGAAATTAGGCCGATGATCATCGCGCTGGCTTCAAAATAGACGTGGCGTGAGTGAAGAGGAAACCATTGCGGTGCCAGCACCACAACCATAGAGTATAGCCACGCAGCCCCTGTCCCTAATGCCACTAAGGTATCCATGGTGGCGCGGCGATGTATGAGTGATTTCCACGCATTTGCAAAAAATGAGCGCCCGGCAGTGGCCAGCAACACAAAACAAACCAACCCGATGAGGCCAAAGGTCCACTGGTCGTTCACACTATTGATGCTAGGATCGCCCGCGACCAATCCCCATGCCATCAAACCGCCCCCGACAATGAGACCGAAAATGGAACTGTGTAAAAATTCTTTCTGATGTTTTTTCTGTTGAATGAGTTGATTATCAGCGTGTTGGGTGAGATCTTCGATGATTTGAGCCGGATAGCCGTTGTTAGCCAATATGCCGGGCAAGGTAGCGGTAATGTTCGCAGCCGGATCAATGGACACCAACGCACTTTGTTCGGCTAAATTTACCTTAGCATCGAGCACGCCGTCGACGGCAAGTAGCGCTTTTTCAATGGTAGAGACACAACTTGCGCAGTTCATTCCTTCAATTGCCAGTTGCACCGATTTACTTGCAGTGTCAGCCGTTGTATCAACTGACGACGTGGTATTGGAGTCTTTGGCATTAACTGCATTGGTTGGCGCTGCTGGCTTTTGAGCTGCGGCTTTGTCTTCTGAGTCGGAAAGTTGAGCTTGAAAACCTAAAGTGGCGATACGCTGAGCGACTTCATCGGCAGAAAGCAAGGTAGTTAAAGTCAGTTGGGTTTTTGTCGCCGTATACTCACCCACTAATTCTTCTTGATCTAATGACGCAGAGAGTTTGGCGACACACTTCATGCAGCTAAGGCCAGTCAACGAGAAGTTAAGAGTTTGACCAGCGGTATAGCCCAGTTGAGTGATGGTTTCAGCAATAGTACGCAAGCTTGAAGGCGTGCTTAGCGTAATGGATTCAAGAGACAAATGCTGGATCTCAACCTGATGTCGCTCTGATAGGCCTTGTTCAATTTTGCTTTTACATTTACCGCAATTTAGCTTTGCTAGGGGGATAGTGTAGGTATTCATAGTTTCACTCGATGTTGCTTATTTTTTGTTAGGTTAAGGCTTCCCTCTAGGGCAAGGTCAAGCATCAAAAACACACATTTCCAGTTTTGCGCCAAATAAATTGAATTGCCAGAAACCCAACAATAATAAATCGCGATGGACAATTGGAGTTGCTTGCAGGCGGTGGTAGAATGGCGCGCAAATTTCGCTTCATACTGAGTCTTTCAGCAGCAGTTATTTAGTAAAGGTAATCAAAACAATGACGGTTAAAACTCGTTTTGCTCCAAGCCCAACAGGCTATCTTCACGTAGGTGGTGCGCGTACTGCACTATATTCTTGGTTATACGCTAAAAGCCAAGGTGGTGAATTTGTTCTACGTATTGAAGATACTGATCTAGAACGTAACTCTCAGGAAGCAGTCGATGCGATCCTAGAAGGTATGCAGTGGATGGGACTCGAGTGGAATGAAGGCCCTTACTTCCAATCTAAGCGTTTCGACCGTTACAACGAAATGGTTGATAAGCTGCTTGCAGAAGATAAAGCTTACCAGTGTTACGCATCGAAAGAACTGCTTGACGAAATTCGTGCAGAGCAAGAAGCTGCGAAAGAAATGCCTCGCTACGACGCAAACCACTCTAAAATCGTTGCGGCTAATGAAGCGGCAAAAGACGGTGATCCATGCGTAGTGCGTTTCCGTAATCCGAAAGAAGGCAGCGTTGTTTTTGAAGATCAAATCCGTGGCCGTATCGAGATTGGCAACGACCAACTAGATGACTTGATCATCCGTCGTACGGATGGTTCCCCAACGTACAACTTTGTTGTTGTTGTGGATGACTGGGATATGGGCATTACTCACGTAGTGCGTGGTGAAGACCACATCAATAACACGCCTCGTCAAATCAACATCTATGAAGCGCTAGGTGCACCAGTACCAACATTCGCTCACTGTGCGATGATTTTAGGTGACGACGGTGCCAAGCTTTCTAAGCGTCACGGCGCCGTTTCTGTCATGCAATACCGTGACGAAGGTTACTTGCCAACGGCTCTAAACAACTACCTAGTGCGTTTGGGCTGGTCTCATGGCGACCAAGAAATTTTCTCTCAAGAAGAGATGATTAACTTGTTCACTCTGGATGCAATTTCTAAGTCAGCATCTGCGTTCAACACTGACAAGTTACTTTGGTTGAACAACCACTACATCAAGACCTCGGATCCTGAGTATGTGGCTGAGCATTTGCAATGGCATCTAGACAACCAAAACCTAAACGTTGAAAACGGCCCAGCGATCACTGAAGTGATCAAGCTAGTGGGTGAACGTTGTAATACTCTAGTTGAACTTGCTGAGCAGATCCGTTACTTCTATGAAGATTTCGCTGAGTTTGAAGCGGGCGCTGCGAAGAAGCACCTACGTGGTGTAGCGAAAGGTCCACTAGATCTTGCGCTAGCGAAAGTAGAAGCTTTGAAAAACTGGGAAACAGCAAGCATCAAAGAAAACGTGATTGCTGCGGTTTGTGAAGAGCTAGAAATCGGCATGGGCAAGATTGGTATGCCTTTGCGTGTTGCAGTCACTGGCGGTGGTCAATCGCCATCTGTTGATGCAGTGATGGAGCTGGTTGGTAAAGAGCGCGTTATTGCCCGCATCAAAATGGCATTAGCATTTATTGCCGAGCGCGAAGCAAACGCTTAATTACCCAAGCTAAGCACAAATAAAGAACGCCCAGCGTGGTAATACCGCGCTGGGCGTTTTCGTTTTTTGAAGCGTCTTCTAGCGTAGTTGTTATTCCACCATTAGATTGCGCATATAACTTTTCGGCGAGGCGTTGAGGTGCTTTTTAAACACCGTAATAAAGGCAGAGCTGGATTCATAACCAAGCTCTAGAGCGATTTCAGTAATCGGGCGTTGTTTCTGCAATAGCTCTAATGCGCCAAGTACGCGAAGCTTTTGTCGCCATGTACTAAAGCTCATTTCACACTCTTTGACAAATAAACGATTTAACGTGCGAACCGACGCTCCCGAATTATGAGCAAGTTCGGCGAGTGTTCGATTATCGGCTGGATTATCTTGTAGCACTGAACACACCGATTTTAAGCGTGAATCGGCTGGCCAAGGTAAATGAAGTGGGCTCACTGGGGCTTGAGTTAGCTCTTCGATTAGTAAAGTCATGAGCGCCGAATTTACGTCTGTCATTGGGTACTTGCCTTGCCATGCTTCGCAGCCGCGTAAAACTAGCTCACGCAAAAAAGGCGAGACTTGAATAACTTTGACTTGGTTTCCTAATCTGCCTCCTAGTGTTTCATCGATATGTAAGCTGCGATAACTAACAGGGGCGAAGTGGTTCACTTGGTGTTCGACATTGGTTGGTATCCAAACGGCACGTTGCGGCGGAATAATGTAGCTGTGGTTTCCGGCGTTAATGTGCATGATGCCTTTGGTGGCGTATTGCAATTGGCACCACTTATGCGAGTGAATAAAGCCGACTCCCTCACCGGGTTTCTCCTCGGCGATGGACTCAATAGGCCGATACATTTTTTCTTTCTGTGATGAGTGGCGCATTGGCGTATAAATCCAATTAAATAACGTAAACCCGACATGGATACTAACTCGCAATCGAAGTAATGTCATTTCAAGGTTGGCGTTAATTATTCCCGAGAAGTGACTTTAAAGATGATGGTGATCATTGAGTGACTGCGTTCACAATCCATTTTACACTGGCGATACAACAGAGAGGGCCATGATGAATTTTATCGTTAAACAGTTTAAAGAGTTGTCGACTGACGAGTTATATGAAGTATTACGTTTGCGCAGCGAGGTGTTTGTCGTTGAGCAAACCTGCTATTACCAAGATATGGACGATCGCGATCGCCACCCCGAGGCTTTGCATGTGTTGGGCTATCAAGATGAGCAGCTTGCAGCTTACTTACGCGTGTTGCCAAAAGGGACGACCTATTCTGATTACCCAAGTGTCGGCCGAGTTGTGATTGGTGAGAGTGTGCGCGGACAGGGAGCAGGACATGTGCTAATCGAATGCGGTATTGAGGCCTGCGAGTTAAAAAACCCTCAGCAGGGAATCAAGATATCGGCTCAATCCCACCTTCAGGCATTTTATCGTCGCCATGGGTTTGATGTGGTTTCTGAAGAGTATTTAGAAGATGGCATTCCGCACATCTCGATGTTGAGAAAACCCGAATAGCATATCTGGATAAAGAGCCTATCGCGTTGGGCTCTATTTCTATTCTTATTATTGTGCAACTAGGTTGGCGCATTTCATCAATACATTGTCACAATCTATAAATCAAGACACAAACTTTCCACTTAGAATATTGCTCTGTTATTTAATTATGTGAATGGAGCTTTTCTGTGTCAGATCAAAGCAAACCCGATCAAAGCAAACAGTCGCAAAAGTTTTTACTCCTCAGTGCTATTTGTGTCGCGATCACTTTTTCAGTATGGCAAGCCCTGCTAAACAACTTCTCCGTCGACCATGCTAACTTCGTGGGTACTGAAATAGGCTGGCTGCAAACCTTGCGTGAAATTCCAGGCTTTTTGGCCTTTGGTGCCGTATTTTTACTGCTATTGATGAAAGAGCAGTATATTGCCGTTTTGTCTTTGGCAATTCTTTCTGTGGGTGTAGCCATGACGGGTTTTTTACCGACTACATACGGTTTATATGCCACCACTATCATCATGTCGATTGGTTTTCACTACAACGAAACCATGAATACTTCTTTGCAAATCCAATGGTTAAATAAAAAAGAAGCGCCGAAAATCATGGGCAGTATCATGAGTAAGGCTGCCTTTATGGCCTTGGTGACCTTCATTTCTATTTGGTGTGCGATGGAGTTTTTGCATATGCCATATTGGCTTGTGTACCTCGTCGCAGGAGCGCTTGGGATGTCGCTGGCGTTCTACATGTATGTGAAATTTCCAATTTTTTCTCAACACTCTGAACAACACCGACATTTGGTACTAAGAAAGCGTTACTGGCTCTATTACGCGCTGGTATTTATGTCGGGTGCCCGTCGTCAGATCTTCGTTGTATTCGCTGGCTTTTTGATGGTATCCAAGTATGGCTATTCGGTAGAAAGCATGGCGCTGCTATTTATCATCAACCAAGTAGCAACTATGTTCCTTGCGCCGAAAATTGGTCGGATCATTGCTCGAATTGGCGAACGTAACATTTTGCTAATCGAATACGTCGGGTTAATTGCCGTGTTCATCTCTTACGGTGCGATCGATAACCACTGGGTCGCATCTGGGTTATACGTAACAGACAATTTGTTCTTTGCGATGGCGATTGCCACTAAGACGTATTTCCAAAAGATTGCGGATCCGAAAGATATCGCGTCGACAGCTGGCGTGTCGTTTACCATTAATCACATTGCTGCGGTTGTGTTGCCCGTTACTTTGGGCATGGTGTGGATGAATAATCCTTCTTGGGTATTCTACATTGGCGCGGGCATGGCGGTCGTGTCATTGTTCTTAGCGACGTTTGTACCAAAACACCCAGCTAAAGGTCGTGAATCGGTATTAGTTCCGCAAGCGGCGTAGGGTTTGGAAGTGCCTTTACCTAAAATTCTTAATACATTTTAGGGCGAGATAACTATCAGAAAAAGGGCGGATACCGTGAGGTTATCCGCCCTTTTTGCCTTATTAACTTATCTTAGCTTTCAGGCTGATAAGTAGGTAGTACGTCTGAATCATCACTTAAACGTTCAGAGCTCGACATGTGAATGAAGTGTAGGTGCTTCTCATATTGAGTAATGGCATCTGCGATGATTTGTTCTTGGGTATAACCCAATACATCGTAATCTTGTCCACCTTGCATTAAGAAGACTTCGGCGCGGAAGTATTGCTCTTGTGTCTCTTCCGCATAAGTCGGCATTGCGAACTCCACTAGGCGGATCCCATAGCTAAAGTCAGTACTGTCTTCCATGCTGATCGTGATGCTGACTTGTTCTTTGTCTTCGTCTAAAGCAACGCTAAATCCTCGATGGGTAAATTGATCGGCAAGCTGTTTTAAGGCTGGTGCTGCCATTTTTTGAATAAAGCTGCCTGCTTCTTTTTGCATTGGGTGGCTAATGATTGAATCTAAGCGTTCTTTCCAAGGCATATTGGTCTGGGCAAACTGAACGATATTGGTGTGATTATTGATGCTGTTGTGCAACATATAATCTTCACGCAGAGCTTTTAGTAGGCTGTAGCAGAAGACCAACATGACGAGCAAAAATGGGAACGCACTAGCAATGGTCAGTGTTTGTAATGCAGACAAGCCACCAGCAAAAATCGTTGTTGCGGCGATGACACCAATCATAGCCGTCCAGAATACACGTTGCCAAACTGGTGTGTTACTTTCACCACCTGCGGTTAGGTTATCAATGACCAACGCGCCCGAGTCTGCGGATGTGATGAAGAAAGTCACAATCAGCATCACGGCCAAGCTAGAGAAGGCGGTCGAAAACGGGAAGTTTTGGAAGAACACAAAGAGGGCAACCGGCACATTGGTGTTTACGGTTTCTGCTAATTGAGTGGCACCTTGCTGAGCAATCGCATGAATAGCGGTATTACCAAATGCTGTCATCCAAAGGAAAGTAAAGCCAGCTGGGATCAGTAGCACACCAATGATGAATTCACGAATCGTACGGCCTTTCGAAATACGTGCGATAAATACACCCACAAATGGCGACCAAGATATCCACCAACCCCAATACAACAGCGTCCAACCACCAAGCCAAGACTCTTTCGGTTGATAAGCGTAGAGGTTAAACGTCGAACTGACTAGGTTACTGATGTAAGTCCCCGTATTTTGTACAAAAGAACGCATAATCAGCTCTGTCGGGCCAAATACAATCACACCGACTAGCAAAGCGAGCGCCGCTAGAATGTTGACGTTTGACAGAATCTTGATGCCTTTATCCAAGCCAGAGACAACCGATAGCGTCGCGAGTGCCGTGATGATAATTATCAGGCCAAATTGTATGGTTGGGCTTTGAGGAATATCGAATAAGAAATGCAATCCGGCGTTTAACTGCTGGACCCCATAACCGAGTGAGGTGGCAACGCCGAACAAGGTGCCTAATACGGCAAATGTATCGGCGATATGACCAATTGGGCCATAAATGCGGTCACCGATCAGCGGATAAAATGCTGAGCGTGGCAATAATGGCAGGTCGTGTCGATAGCTGAAATATGCTAGCACCAAAGCGACTAATGCGTAGATAGCCCAAGCATGCAAACCCCAATGGAAAAAAGTGATGCGCATAGCTTCACGCGCTGCGGCAACCGTTTCTGGAGTGCCAACGGGCGGTGCCATGTAATGCAGCACAGGTTCTGATACGCCAAAGAACATCAGGCCAATGCCCATGCCCGCTGAAAACAGCATGGCAAACCACGACATATTACTAAACTCAGGTTCTGAGTGATTCGGCCCTAGTTTTATGTTACCGAGGCGACTTGAAGCGAGTAGCACGACAAAGATTAAGAAGATCGCAACCGATAAAATGTATAACCATCCGGCTTTCGTTACTAACCAATGTTGTACCGACTTCAATACTTCACCGCTCGCATGAGGGTATACCGAAGTGAATACAACGATGAGCAGCGCTGCCAAAAACGAAGATATAAAAACAGGTTTATTGATTTTGATAGGCATAAATGATGTTAGGTCTTTACGTTGTGAGCATTTATTACCGATAAATCGGCAAGAAATACTTTGATTTCGATGTAATTATTTTGTCTAAAAATCGATATGAAACGGATTTTCAGAAAAAATAACAACGAGTTATGTGCCCTAGGTCTCGCTATTGTCTACCTATTGAGCTGCAAAATGCTTTCTATTCTAACTATTCGAGTTCTATATTTCTAGTAGGGAGATTTTTTGTCGCCGGTGAGTGTACGGTTTAATGTGCAGTGTGTAATGAGGGAGTAGGGACTCAGTGGAGATGAAATCGTTGCTCTTGTGTCGTTGCGGAGACAGATTTTATGGTAAGGGAGCCATGGGATTAAAATGAAGAAAGTAGTTGGAGGCGCGAATAGAAGTCTATTAGAATCGCGCCAGTTTTTTCCCCTATTAAATAGGCAGCATGCGTGAAACCGACAGACGAAGTGTTGATTTCGTTACGACGAGTCATTCGAGCGACCGATATCCATTCTAAGCACTTAGCAAAAACAACTGGGCTTACTGCGCCGCAAATTTTATTACTGCAAACTATCCGAGATAGGCCTCAAGCGACGTTAAAACAGCTAGCAAATGATGTTAGCCTTAGCCAAGCCACCGTCACCTCTATTCTAGATCGACTGGAAAAAAAGCAGTTTGTGATGCGCCGTCGCTCGGAAGCCGACAAGCGCAAAGTGATCACTCAGCTAACAGAATCGGGTTGTGAGGTTTTAGAAAAAGCGCCGACACCATTGCAAGAGCATTTTTCCAATCAATTTAATCAGCTGGAAGACTGGGAGCAAAAAATGATCATTGCTTCTCTTCAGCGAGTCGCTTATATGATGGATGCGCAAGATCTTGATGCATCTCCGTTACTAGATATTGGGGTAATTGCACAGCAGTAGGTAAGCTGTCCTATTCTTTTCCATTACTTCAAAAAGAAAAAACGCTGGCTCAATAGGCGAGCGTCTGATTTTATAAGTAAAGCGTATGAGCGCGTTGTTCGTGCTATCGCTTGTTCGGCGATTCAGTACAAGCATTAGCTTTTTTGCGGCTTTACTCATCGATTTAGACGCTGTTCTCACCAATTTTCCATTGCAACAATAACACTGAGTTAACCATTGGTTATTATTGCCAGTTCGGATGATTTCACGGGAAAGGTATCACTCGGATCAGATGAATTGCTTGGAAGCTTAAACACGTCTAGCCCGACATATTTACTCTTTTAGTTTTATTTTATGCCGTTTAGCAATTTCGGCCAACGTGCCGTCATTACTCATTTCACCTAGAATCTTATCAATCTCCGTGTAGTGATCATTGAGCTCACCGCTACGCGATAACGCAGCCCTTAACTCGACGGTTTCCGTTAAATACCCATAAGAAATAAATTGGTCAGATAACAGACTACGATGGACCACTACGACATGATCGGGTGTCGCAATATACTGCACCCTTCCTTTTGCCAGTAGCCCCACCAATTGACGATCGGAATTTGCATATACCACCTCAATGTCTCCGCTAGAAACTGATTGGGTAAATTCGTTGCTCATATAATAACCACGACGTACTCCGACCTTTTTCCCCCAAAGGTCGCTTATTTGAGTAAATAGGAAATAGTCCTTTTTCGTACCAAAAATGATACTGCGGAAGGAGAACAATGGCACAGTCAGATAACGAGCAAATTTGTCACGTTCAGGACTATAGAGTAGAGGCATGAGAATATCGTACTGCCCCGATTCCAAATAGTTCATCGCACGCTTAACCGGTGCAATATGAATGTTGATAGGTCGACCCAAACGATCACTCAAGGCTTCATACACATCGATAATCATTCCCTTCCCTACACCATTAATTTGGTAGCAAAACGGTTCCATTTTATCAATGCAGCCCGCTTTTATGGTAGAGGCACTTGCACCGTATGATATGACTAACAAAGTAATGAAAGTGGTAGTTGGGACGAGTTTTAACAGTGACATTCGTCTGGCACTCAATGACAAAGGGTATTTTTAGTATAGGAGAACACTCTACGTCTACAGGACCTTTGGAAACACACAGCGAGTGCCACGTTCAAAGGTTAAATTGGCTGCTTCACACCCACGGCGCTCATTCATTTTCTACAATCAAAACGAAATGGCCCCGGTACACCGGCTTACTCACCACCTTTATAATGGTGAACTCAACATAAAGGGCTTGCTCAATGAGACAACCAATGAGTGGCACACTGGGATAACCTCACACCTTGTTCGATATCCACGGATATTGGCAAACTCCCTACACGACGGCTGTGATTGAATCGCTGTTCGATTATGTTCGAAGGTAGGCTTACGGATTATTTGTAACCCAGAGCAAGCCTACGAATTACCCAGAACTGATAGATATTATGCGTGATTATTGTTTGCGGGAGGATGGTGAAGAGCGAGGCTCATCGCAACATCGGTTTACTGAGGTAAAAATCGACCCATCGAAAAGTTCAGCAACAGGATATATTGCTAAGTACATATTCAAAGAATATCGATGGCAGTGATTTAGAGACAGGTGTTTATGGAGAAGACCCTTTAGACGCTGCTTCCCGTGTTGATACTTGGGCATCGTGCTGGGGGATTCGCCAGTTTCAGCAACTAGGCGGCTGCTCGGTGACGGTGTGGCGCGAATTGAGAAGACTAAAAGAAATTCAAAATCTACCCGAGCTCGCAAACACGATCGTAGAAGCGGCAGATAAAGGGGACTGGAAAATGTTTACCCAGAAAATGGGGGGCGTGTTTAGTAAGCGTACAGAGCAGGTGTTTAAGCCCTATTACGAACTTTTTGTGGATTCAGATACAGGAGCGATTAAAACGAGCTTGTATTACCCTCAAGAGCTTGTTAAAACCTTAAAAGGAGTTGTCATTGAGGGGTTAGAAATAATAACCCGTATTTTCAAATGGCGCATCGATTTCAACCTACGCTATTCTTTTTAACTTGGAGTTCTGTGAATAAGTGTATTTTATTAAAGGTAAATAAGTTTTCGTTATTGTATTTGAATCGCGCAAAGAGATAATACGCGAAAAAACAACAGGCTCGAGAGAATTATAATGAGTAATAAGTCAGCAGTGGCGGTGCCTGAGTGCTTGAAGAAGTTTGAGGAAGAGTTAATCTCGTTTCAACGCGAGTACGTAAGAGTAACCGCTAATTCATTGCCAAATAAATTAACGGATGACCCACTCGGAATCCTATCAAGTAAGTTCTTAGGTAAGCCTTCTTTACCTTTGAAGTATGATTATCCAGTCGACGACAAAGGCAAGCCCATGTTTCTGCTTGCTCAAATCAATTTTTCTGAAGTTCCTAATTTAGAGGGTTTCCCTACTAGTGGGCTATTGCAACTCTATCTTCCTACTGAAGATTGGTATCCTGAAGAGTCTGCAAAAATTCTTTTTATTCCTGAAAAGGAACTATACGAGCCAAGTTACGAAGATTTCAACTTTCTGTCTGAATCTTCGTATACGGAATCTCCCGTGTGGAAAATTCACCAGTTACACTTTTCTCGGTCAATCGACACTGGCTGCGGCGAAGACTGTCAATTTGACGTTTCATTTGATGACCAAGAGTATTGGGGATTTGAAGATTCTTTAGAAGAGTCTGAGCAGTCTGAATTTCTGGAGTATTTTTCGTGCGATGGTCATAAAATTGGTGGCTATGGGGGTTTCACTCAAGGGGATGTAAGAGAAAACCTTGCTGGTGCTCAAGATGATATCCAACTTCTTCAGATCGATGTCGATGACGACATTATGTTTGGAGACAGTGGTGTTGCCCATATTTTTATCAATCCTAATAGTTTGAAAGAAGGTAAATTTGAGCATGCTTATTTTTACTGGGATTGCTGTTAGTTAACTTAGCATCATAAAATTATTGCCTAGAATTTTACGATTATATCGAGACGTAAATGAATACAACGACCACAAAACTCTATTTTATGCCTAGCAGCACTAAGCGAATGTTGATTTTGTGCATAATCATATTCTTTATTGCCGCGTTAGGCACATTTAGCTTATTCTTTTTTCCAGACAAAACCCAAAGTGATGTGAGTTTGGCCGTTCTCGGTACCATTGTCTTTGGCGGCTTTTCTATCTATTTCATAATTAACTTAAAGCGACTACCTACATTTAGTCTCTCCATTGATGAGCAAGGCATTTGGCCTGCTCACTTACCAAGAGAAAAAAACTTAATCTATTGGTCGGAGATTGCAGAGTGCCAACATGCAAAGCCATTTTTTAAGTGCATGTACCTTTTAGGCAGTAATAACCAAAAGCTAGTGACCATACATTATCAAGTAGAACGTTTTGACGAATTAGCAGATGAAATTTATAAGCGAACAAACATTCAAGTTGCAAAAGCGCCAGTAGACCAGTGGGAAAATCAGAGAAAACAAGGCTTGGTTAAGTTTGCCATTATCAATGGCTCCTTGTCGTGGGGCGTTATTATGCTCATTGCTATGGCGCATACCAGTAAGCCATTCCAGCAAGGCTTATTTTCAGCAATGTCAATTAAATATTGTATTACTTGGTTAGGGGCTGGGTTTGTTTATGGCGTGTTTATCTGGTTTTTAAGAGAGTCTCGCTATAAAAAGCAAGTACAAGGCACAATTAAGTAGTTAGTGGCTTAATAAGCGTTATAGTCACTTAGAAGTTGAGTAATTGATATGGAAAAGTTCGAAGACCTCCCCTTGCACGATGCCGTTGTTAAGGACTTTTGTTTTCTTTGGGAGCAATCCGTGGTTGAGATCCATTTGTCTGTTTTTAAAACATTTAAAGAGAGAGCAAAACCTCATCTGTTAAAATTCTATGATGTTCGCGAGCTTTATTGCCCTCAGAAATGTGACTGGGGAATGTCTGCGCACGTTAACTCGAATGAATTTAAAGATGGCTTATATATGATTCAAATGCAAAGCGGTGATGTAGTTCAAGTTACGGCTGGCCACTTTGAGTTAACAGAAATCTTATAAAATAGACAATAACAGGAGTTCAGTATGGGAGCTTGGGGAGTGGATATTTTTGATGATGACACAGCCTGTGAAATCATCGAAGAAGCTATTGAAGAAAAGAATACTCTAGAACACTTGGTAACAGTCGCCCTAAGCGTGGCCAAAAGCGAGTATCTTGAGTATACCGAATGTCATCAAATTATAGTCGCGTCCGCCTTAGCTAATAGCTTAATAAACGGCAAAATGTTGAGTGTGTTATCCCATTCAAAAGTGAGTTAGCTGAGTCATTATCTTCAGTTCTTGGGGAATCATCAGAATTGAATGAACTTTGGAGTGAGAACGGCGACGATTACCTCATATGGCGTAGTGGAATTGAGTCTATTTCACTCCAGCTTAGGGGGCTGAAGTGAATCAGTTGGTTGTATATGATAAAGCTAAGTATCATTCTGATACCGTTGAAGAGTACGGCCTACCTCTAGAACAGGCTTATGTTCATACTGCTATCTATTTAGGTTGGGTCATCGAAAATGACCTGTGTAGTTCGGAATTTCGGTCACAAACTAAAGAACTGATTGAACAGTATCTATCACGAAAATGTACAGCTTTAAATATATATGAATACTGGGATGGCTGTTTCGTAGAGGATATGCTCTGTGAGATCGGAAATGCGTTCACACAAAAATATTTTGATTTTGAAACAGGAAATTACATCAACGACTATTGTAATACGCTAGCGGGTTGTGAAGATTCTGTATTTCATGTTGAGTATACATGGAGCGTACAAGATCAAATCTCAGATATAATTTCTGACCGTTTTAAGGAGTGGGAGAGAAAACAGAATAAAAGGCTTTGGCTATTTTAGCACTCCCCTACAATAGACTTTAAGTAAAGCTATGTCATAGAGAAAAGTCGTGAATTATATACTTACAAAGTGCTCAAAAGTTGATTTTTATACAAGCTTAGTGGATATTTCTAAGTGGCTTGAAATAGACTTGAGAGGTTTTGATTGGCATATCTCAGATATTGAAGGCGCGTGGGATGAGCTGGATGATCCATCTTGGTTTTTAGGTCAAGATTTGCACAGGAAGTTACAAGAGTGCGACTACCAGTTTTCTTGGGCTGTTGTGTCGGCTTTTCCTAAAGGCACTAAGCCTTTTACTACTGAAGAGCCTTTTGCTGATGGAAACGTAAATTTGTGGAATGGTAACGCGAAGAAGCAGCTCAAAAACTCGCTCTTTGAAATTGTTTGTTTTGATAGCAGTGCTACTTTGTTTATTGGATTGCCCCAGTATTTGGCCTATAGGCTAATGGCTAATGGCTAATATGCCGGCTACTCGTGAATTATTGGTAGGTGACAGGCTTACCTATTAAAATGACGACAACTGCAGTATTAGCAAAACTTGAAACTATGAAAATCACAAGAAACTTTCACCAAATAGATCTTCACGACTGTTTTATAGAGAGAGTAGAAAGATCGGGAAATACTATAACACTCCGTATTAAGGGCGGTGTGATTTCGGAGCATCATCCTGAGGGCAATGGGAAGTGTACTTACTTGGATAGCGGTATTCTAAAGTTTTTTGAGGTAGTTGGTGAGAGCACATTTACATGGATAGATGATACGAGCAAAGTTCCTAGCAGCTGTCCTGAGTTTCCGATTGATGAAATCATGAATGCTTCATTTCGTGATGGAGAGTTTCTCCTTGATGGGTTTAAGGAAACAGAACCGTGGCACGAGTGGTATATCAAATCATTTAGGTTTGAGGTGCAGGTGATTTCTTCAAATGAAATAACAACCGACTCAAGCTGTTAGAAGATGAAATATATCGATATCAATTGGATACATAGCTTTCTTGATGAGCCTTATCGTATAGTTTCAGAGCTGGACGATGAACGCTTTGAAGTCAGAAAACTCGAGTTTTATCCTAACGGTGCAGTTGGATATGCCTACAACGAAGTAGAATCTTTTAACACTAGGCTAGGTGTATGTTCTGTGCCAACCCTTTCTGAAATCAATGAAAATGAATATGACGAGTTTTGCGGAAAGTACATAACCAAGTTGGAGTTTGAAGTGTTTTGGCAAGCTTATGCTTCTCAAAGGCGTTGTTGCCCAAATCGATTGAACCTTTTTCCATCCTTACGATCTGATCTTTTGAGAATGATTGTTGGGATACAAAAATGGGTAAGTCGAAAGCTAAAATCACGAACTGGAGAGCATACAACCAAGCACTCTGTCAGCGTGGCGGGGTTACTTTTTGGATTGACGATTCAGCGGTGAAAGCCTGGAAATGTATGACCCATCACGGCAAGAGAGGTCGAGGGTTTCAATACACCGACACGGCGATTGAAACCGCCCTAATGATAAAAGGTATCTTCTCTCTCCCGCTTCGTGCTC